>NZ_JBFUBU010000008.1:0-184789 GCF_056405595.1 Polaromonas sp. P1_G1 | reverse complement strand
GGCGACCCTGGTTGCTGCGTCCCTACGCTTCGCTACGGGCAACCTGCGGTGCTCGGTCCAGGCGGGGTCTCGCTAAACTCGCCTTCGGCTCAAACAACGCGATCCCTGATCCGCCTGAACCTGCGCTCCTCGGCGCATCCACAAGGGGTAGGGACGGAATACCAAACAGCCGAATACCAAACCGATTTCAGGCGCTGCGAAAGATAAAGTACACCGCGCCCACCATGCACAACGCCGCCCACAAGTAATCGAGCTTGAGCGGCTCGTTCAGGTAGAACACCGCGAAGGGCACGAACACGCTGAGGGTGATGACCTCCTGCATGATCTTGAGCTGGCCGACGCTGAACTGGGTGAAGCCTATGCGGTTGCCGGGGACTTGCAGCAGGTATTCAAACAGGGCGATGCCCCAGCTGATCAGCGCGGCGATGTACCAGGGCGAGGTCGCCAGGTTTTTCAGGTGGCCGTACCAGGCGAAGGTCATGAACACGTTGGACAGCAGCAGCAGGCCTATGGTCTGCGCCGACACCGGCAGTGACTGGAGGAATTGCATCAGAAAGACTCCGGTGTAAGCGTCAGCCGAAATGGCCGACCAGTATCAACACAACGGTCAGCGTGACCAGGGCGAGCGCGGTGGAGACCACCACGCTGGCGGTGATCAGCTCTTCGGCGACCTTGTAGCGCTGGGAAAACAAAAACACATTGGCACCGATCGGCAGGGCCGAAGCCACCACCATCACCGCCATGGGCACGCCGCTCACGCCCAGCAGCCGGCACAGGCCGAACACCAGCAGCGGGTGCAGCAAATTTTTCACCCCGGCCAGGGCCAGCGCCTGGCGCCAGTGCTCGCCCACACGCGTGTTGGCCAGCGTCACGCCGACCAGCACCAGTGCCAGCGGGCCGAAGGCGGTGGCCAGCAGTTCCAGCGGTTTGTCGACGACGGCGGGGATCGTTAAACCGGTCTGCGCGAACAGCAGGCCGGCGATGATGGGCAGCGGCACCGGGTGCAGCAGCGCGTTTTTCACGGCCATCATCACGGTGGCCACCGGGTGCCGCGGCGCGCTCGTCACTTCATCGGTGGTGCCCTGTTTTTGTTCATGCGCCACCGCGAGTTCCAGCACCACGGTGGCGCTGGTCAGCAGCACCAGCGAATGCACCGAGACCAGCGTGAACAGCGTCACCAGTCCCTGGGGCCCGTACATCAGGCCGATCAGCGCGATGCCGATCATGACGGTGTTCGAAAAAGTATTGGCCAGCGCCAGCACGGCGGCGCGGCGGTTGAAGCCCTGCACCAGCAGGGTGCCGCCGAAAAGCACGATGACCGCCAGGAAGTAGGCGAGCACCGGCTTGAAATCGAGCTGCTCGACGCGCACCCGGCTCATGGTGCGAAACAGCAGGGCCGGCGTGAGCAGCAGAAAGATCAGGTTCGAAAGGTCCTTGATGGCATTCGCCCTGATCCACTGAGCCCGGCCGGCGAAAAAACCCACGGCGATCAACAGCACAACCGGGAACAGGGACTCAAAGACAAGCTGGTTCATTGGCGTAATCTTAGCTCGCCATCCCTGGCCTCCCCGCTCCCGGTGGCTGCCTAGAAGGCCAGCTGCATGCCCACTTTCAGGCTGCGCCCCGGCAGCGGCGCCTTGGGGAATGCCGTGGTCGTCAGCACCGAGGCCGCGCTGTAGGCCAGCTGGTTGGTCAGGTTGTCCACCCTGGCGTACCAGAGGACGTTGCTGGCGCCGGCCTTCATGCGGTAAGTAGCCGCCAGGTTCCACAGCGTGTAGGCCGAAGTGGCGCGCTGGCCGGCGGCCACGCGGTTCTGCGCCATCGAATGGTCAAAGCCTATGCTGCTGCCCCAGGGCCCGCTGGCCCAGATCAGGCTGGCGCCCAGGCGTGCCGGCGCGATGCGCGGCAGCGGCTGGCCATTGCTGAGGTTGGTGGCGCGCACGACATCCCCGCGCAGCGCCAGGTCCAGGCTGGACGCGCCTTCCACCAGGCGTATGTTGCCGCTCGCTTCCAGGCCCACGAATCGCGCGCGCACGCCGGTGTAGGCAAACTCCGGCAGCAGGCTGTTGTCCGGGTTGCTGTCGTCCACACCATCGCCATCCAGGTCGGCCGGGTTCAGCACACCGTCTTCCTGGCCGTATTGGTTGCCTGTGGCCAGCAGCCCGATGTAGTTCTTGAAGCGGTGCACATAGGCGTTGGCGCTGAAGC
The DNA here is from genome assembly GCF_056405595.1 of Polaromonas sp. P1_G1. Lineage (NCBI taxonomy): Bacteria > Pseudomonadati > Pseudomonadota > Betaproteobacteria > Burkholderiales > Comamonadaceae > Polaromonas > Polaromonas sp. P1_G1. The sequence goes on along the minus strand of NZ_JBFUBU010000008.1, from coordinate 182,581 downwards.
TGTTGGCGCCCGACTTCCAGCTGGCGCCCAGGTCCAGGCTGGTCGATTTTTCCTTGCCCAGTGTCGGGTCGCCGGTTTCCCAGGCCTTGGTCGCCACATGGGGGCCCTGGGCGAAGAGTTCGTAATCCTTGGGCGCGCGTTCGGTGTAAGCCAGGTTGCTGGTGAGCTGCCAGCCCGGTGCCGCATTCCATAAAGCGCCCAACGCGTAGCTGTGCGGCGTGAAGTCGCGCGTCAAAGGCGCGAAGCGCGCCACCAGCGGGTTGCCCAGCGACTCCACCTTGACCGACTCCAGCCGCCCGCCAAAACTGAGTTTGCCCCAGCCCGTGGCGTACTCTTCATAAGCGAACATGGCGTTCTGCGAAGTCTTGCTGTAGGGTGCGAAAGCCTCCGCGCCGTCGGCCGAGAAACGGTTGTTCTCGGCCTGGAAGCCGACCAGGCCCTCCAGGTTTCCGATGCGCGCATGCCGCGCCTCCAGCCGCAGATCGCTGCCCTTGTTCTTGAACACGGTGCCGGGATTCGGGCCTTCAAACTCGGTGTGCTGGTAGTCGGTGTGGCTCAGCTGGCCCTTCACGCTGCGGATGAAGCCGCCCAGGTCGCGTACCTCGCCTTCCAGCGCCACACGATTCGACTTCATGTCAATCGTCACGTCGTCCTCGGCCACCGTGCCGTAGTTACTGCGGTAGGTGCTGACCGACGCGCCCAGGTAGCCGTGGTCAAAAAACACCGAACCGCCGGCCGCGCCGCCGCGCACCTTGCTGTCCGAGTTGCAGATGCGATTCATGATGGTATTGATGCCACCCTTGCCGCAGGCCAGGTCCGTCGGCACCTTCACGTCGCCGGTTTCGCGGTTGAACACGTCCACATGCAGGGCATAACGGTTGTTGCCGCCTTCGAGCAGCACGCCGCTGCTTTTTTCGCGGTTGCCGCTGGCCAGGCCCAGGTCGACCTTGCCGCCCACGCCCCCCTTTTCATCGAACAGCGCCTCGCGCGGGATGCGGTTGTCGATGACGTTGACCACCCCGCCCACGGCGCTGCCGCCGTAGAGCAAGGCACCGGGGCCGCGCAGCACCTCGACGCGCTCGATGCTGATGGGATCGGCCGTCACGGCGTGGTCGTAGCTCAGGCTGGAGGCGTCCAGCGTCGCGCCGCCATTGCCCAGGATGCGGATGCGGTCGCCGTCCAGCCCGCGAATGATGGGGCGGCTGGCGTTGGGGCCGAAGTAGGTGCTGCTCACGCCGGGCACGCCGTCCAGGGTTTCACCCAGCGTGGTTTTAGCGCGCAACAGCAGCCCGGCACCCGAGTACTGCGCCGCGGGCACGATCAAATCGGTGGAGCCGAGCGGGTTGCCGGTGACGGTGATTTCTTTCAAGCTGGACGCGGGCGCCGGCGAGGCGGTCTGGGCAGTCGCCAGGCCGCAAGAGAGCGTTGCCGCGACGCAGAGCGCGTGGCTGATAAAAGGTGGTTTCATGATGACTCGCTGAATCGGGAAAAACAAAAAGAGCAAAGCTGCGCCTGGCCTGGCGGCCGGCGCTAAACAAGCAGAGGGGAATTCAGCGAGTGGAAGGCGGGCCGCGCGCGTCGAACAGCGCCGCCCAGCGGGCGAGTGCTTCGCCGCGGGAGATGTCAAAAGCCACGCTGGAAAGCACCAGAGGCAAGCTCAGCAGGGGGAACGCAGGCGCCGCCTGGCCATGGCTGGCCTGGTCGAACAGGCGGCAGTCCGAGTCGCCGTCATGCGAGGAAAACAGCGAGGCCAGCCAGCCGCCCTCACCTTCTTCTTCGGCATGCGCAAGCGCGGAGTGTTCCTGCTGATGCCGATGGCCGTCGTGATGCACATGTGATTGCGAATGGACGTGCGCCTGCGGGCCATGCACCACGCCGTGCATCAGCCCCAGCAGTTGCGCAAGCAGAAGCGCGGCGGCCAGCAGCCAGGGCAAGATCCGCGCTGGAACGCGCGACAAGGCTTTCATGGACGAAGGAGTCCTGACTTGAAGCCGTTCACAAAACCCAGCGAAGCGGTCCTGGCTAGGCGCGTCGCCGCAGACAGTACACCAGTACGGCAAGGCGGCGCAACAACGCCAGGAGGGTTTTGTGAGCGGCGCTTATTTGACGCTGGTGGCATCCGTGATCCGGTAATAGAGGCCATAGGAGTCGTCATTGAGGACCAGGAAACGGCCCTCCACCACCACTGGCTCCATGCTGTATTTCACCGGCGTCTTGGTCTTGACCTCGACCATGCTCTCCGGTCCGCCGGGCAGGCAGAACGCGCAGGTCAGCGGCACCGACGACAGCAGGAAATGCTTTTGTTTTTCGCCTGGGTCCAGCGGCATCATGAAACCCTGGATGCGCTGCGTCTTCTGGTTCAGCGCCATCTGGTCCAGAGTGAAGACCGGCAGGATGCGGTTCTTCTCGTTTTTGGTTTTCACCGCCGTCAGCACTGACCAGGGCACCACGTCGGTGCGTGCCGCCAGCGGCGGGAACGGGCTGTTGGCGCCATGCACGCCCGCACCCTGGCCCACCGGCAGGTCAAAACCCGGCGCCGCAGCAGCGGCCGGCTTGGCGCCGCCCGCCAGCGGCGAAGACAGGGTCTGCGCCTGCAGGCCCGCCGCGGTGATGGACAGGCCGCAGGCCAGCGCAGCGGCACGGCTCAGGCAATGGCGAAGGATGTGATGCATGCGGGACTCCTGGGGGTGTGGCGACGGTTCAGGCCTGGATGATGCGCCAGGCTCAGTGAACGTGCTTCATGCCGCAGTATTTGCCGACGGCCAGCCCTTTGCAAGCGGCCTGCAGTTCTTTTTCGCAGACCTCGTCCTTTTTACCCGATTCCAGGCATTTGGCCGCGTTTTCATGGGCAGCGGCCATGGCGCGGTGGCGCTGGATGTCTTCCTTGGTTTCCTTGTCGCTGTGCTGCGCATGGGCCAGCGAAAAAGTGGCGCTCAGGGCCAGCGCGGCCACGCCGCCCAGGACGGGCGAGAACTTGAGGAATTGCTGGCTGAAACGAAGGCTTGGCATAAAGTTACCTTGATTGGAGAAGTTCAAACACACTGACCCGGTAGGCCTCCCAGGCGGGCAGCAGCGCGGACGCCAGCGCCACCCCCAGGGCCAATACCGGCACGCTTACCAGTTCGACCGGCCACGACATCGCGCCGACCAACACGGATTTTTCGAGCTGCAGCGCCCACCCCAGCAGCGCCGTCAGGCCCTGCCCCGCCAGCACACCCAGCACGGTGGCGAGCAGCGCCAGCCACAGCGCCTCGCATAGCAGCAGGCCGGCCACCTTGCGCGGCGGCGCGCCCAGCATGCGCAGCAGCGCCARGTCGGCSCGGCGCTCGCGCACCGCGCCCCATAGCGCAATGAACACGCTCAGGCCGGCCGTGAGCAGCAGCACGCCGGCCAGCGCGCGCAGCACGTCGGTGCCCACGCCCACCATGCTGAGCAGGCGCGTGATTTCCAGCGCCGGCGCGGCGGCCTGCATCTCGGTGCTGCTGTTGATGTAGCGCGGGAAGGTCACCGCGGCCAGCGGCGTTTTGTACTGGATCAGCGCCAGCGTGATTTCGCGGTCTTCTTCCAGCACCTTGCGGTCGTCGTCGTCCAGCGCGGTATCGGTCTCATGCACCTGCCAGACTGATTCGGTGGCCGTCAGCACCAGGCGGTCCAGCACCGTGCGGCTGGGCGCCAGCACGCCCGAGACGACATAGGGACTCAGCTTGTGCTCTTCACCGCCGCCGCCCAGGCCGTGCGTGCCGGTGAAGCTGTCGCCCACTTTGAGGCCTGTCTGCCGCGCGACCTGCGCGCCTATCACCGCCTGCATGGGTTTGGCCCACAGCCTGCCCTGGGCCAGCTGCGCCTCGTAGTGGCTGATGTAGTCGGGCGTGGTGCCCACGATGCGAAAGCCGCGAAAGCTGTCGCCCAGGCTGATGGGAATGATCTTCGCGACCTGCGGATGCTTTTCAAGCTCTTTCACCGCGGCCAGCGGCACATTGCCGGTCGGCACGTCGAGGTGGAACACGCCCGAAAGGATCAGCTGCATGGGGCTGCCCTTGGCGCCCACCACCACGTCGATGCCGGCCAGGTCGCGGTCAAAGGCCTGGTTGATCTGGTGGCCGACCAGCAGCAAAAATGTGATGGACGCCAGCCCCAGCGTGAGCAGCAGCAGGTTGAGCGCCGCGGCCAGCGGACGCGACCACAGGTAGCGCCAGGCGAAAACAATCGTCTTCATGACTGCCGCCGCCCCAACTGCAAGGCCTGGAGGCCTTTTTCGTCCCTGAAAAATTCCGCCACGCGCGCATCGTGCGTGGCGATCACCAGCGTCGCGCCCTGTTGCCGTGCCGTGGTCTGCAGCAAATCCAGCGAAGCCACCGCGGCCTCGTCGTCCAGACTGGCCGTGGGCTCGTCCGCCAGGATCACCCGCGGCTTGAGCAGCACCGCGCGCGCCAGCGCCACGCGCTGCGCCTGCCCGCCCGAAAGCTGCGCCGGCTTGCGTTGCGCCAGTGCCTGCACGTCGAGCGCGGCCAGCGCCTCGCTGATGCGGCTTTCATCGGCCGGCCGGCCCGCGGCCCACTGCGCCATGGCCAGGTTGCCATGCACCGTGAGCGCCGCGCTCAAATGCAATTTCTGCGGCAGAAAGCCGACAGTGGCGGCACGCCAGGCATCGCCGGCGACCTTGCCCAGCAACTTCATGGACTGCCCCGCCACCGTGATGTCGCCCCCCCCGGGCACCAGCAAACCCGCCGCCAGTGCCAGCCAGGTCGACTTGCCCGAGCCCGACGCACCGCGCAGCAACAGCACACCGCCCTGCGCGATCTCCACATCCCCGAACCTGAGCTCGGGGCCGCTGGCATAACGGTAAGCCAGTTCCCGGGTAGTGATCATGCAGAGGCCGTGCCGGTGGCGCAGTCGGCGCACACGCCCCGCACGGCAAAGTCCATGCTCATGCCCTGGTAGCCCAGCGCCTTCAATGCTTCCAGCGCGGTTTGCGCGGCGCGCTCCAGGTCTTCCGCGCTGGCCTTGAGTGCTCCCGAACGCTTCCCCGACAACGCGCCCGACAAGGGGCTGTCGCGGTGGCAGCTCTGGCATTCAAAGTGGGGAATGGCGTGCACGCTGCTCGGCATGGCCTGGTAGCGGCGCACGCGGTTGGCGTCCACGCGGCACAGCAGCAAGCCCACCTGCGTGAGCCGGTCGATCAGCCGGTACAAGGTCACGCGGTCCAGCGTCACGCCTTCGCCCGCATCGTCGCCGCCGCCCAGCGCAGCCTGGAGCTGCGTGTGCGTGTAACTGGTGTCCGGATGGGCTAGCAGCCAGCCCAGCACCAGGCGCGCAGCGCTGGTGCGGCGCAGGCCGTGGGCCGACAACAGCGCATCAATCGGGTCTGCGTCAGCGGTGATGCCGGGGTCGGTTCTGGAACGCCTGACAGCTTGGACGGATGCCATGGAATGAAGCCGTTCGAAAAGAGTTGGACAAAGGGAAAGGGGGAGCGCGGTGTATTTTCACCATGCGCACGAATAACGCAACAATGTTGCATTAAACTATACAGCAATTCAGTTGCATTATTACCGCAACCGAGTGGCTTTTGATGACTTCCCAGCCCGCTTGTTGTAAAGACGATTTCCCTTGCCAGCTTCACTTCCTCCTTTTTCCCGACAAGGTCCACGCCGCCGCAGCATCCTCGCCTGGCCTGCATGGCGCCGGGTGCTTGCGATATTGCCGGCCGTGGCGCTGCTGTGGCTGGCAGTCGCCTGGGCTTCGGCGGAAATAGTGCCATGGTGAGCGCCATGGTCACGCTGGACAAGCTCACCGTCAGCTACCGGCAGCATCCAGCGCTGCACCACGTCAGCGGTCACTTCGCGGCAGGTTCGCTGACTGCGGTGGTCGGCCCCAACGGCGCCGGCAAAAGCACCCTGTGCAAAAGCATCATGGGTTTGCTGCCCCGCTCGGGTGGCCAGGTCACCACGGCGGCGCCGCGTGCGCGCATGGCCTACCTGCCGCAATTGGCTGAGCTGGAGCGCGGCTTCCCGATGGATGTGTGCGACGCCGTGCTGCTCGGCTGCTGGCCTTCGCGGGGCGCATGGGGCGGTGTGGGTCAACCGCAGTGGGCCGCCGTCGGCGCGGCCTTGCATGCCGTCGGCCTGGAAGGTTTTGAAACACGGCCCATCGGCTCGCTTTCCAGCGGGCAGTTCCAGCGCGTGCTGTTTGCCCGCCTGCTGGTGCAGGACGCCCGCCTGATCCTGCTGGACGAACCCTTTAACGCGATAGACAGCAAGACCACCGCGGCCTTGCTGGCCTTGATTCGCCAGTGGCATGCCCAGGGGCGCACCGTGATTGCCGTGCTGCATGACGACGCCCAGGTGCGCGAACATTTTCCGCAGACACTGCTGCTGGCGCGCGAAGCCATCGCCTGGGGCTCCACTGCACAGGTGATGACCGAAAGCAACCTGGCGCGCGCCCGTGCGATGGCCGAGGCATGGGACGAAAACGCCGAAGCCTGCCGCATCGACGACAAGGCAGCAGCCGCCCCAACCACCCTGCACGCGCCTGTGCGGCATAAGGCTGCTGCGTGATGGAAGCCGCACAGCACGCTTTTCACGGTGCCTGGGCCGTTCTGTTTGCGCCGTTCGCCGAATTTGCTTTCATGCGCCGCGCGCTGGTGGCCACGATGGCGCTGTCGCTCAGCGCCGCGCCGCTGGGCGTTTTCCTGACCTTGCGGCGCATGAGCCTGCTGGGCGACGCGCTCAGCCACGCCATATTGCCGGGTGTCGCCATCGGGTTCATGCTGTGCGGCCTGTCGCTCACGGCCATGGCCGCGGGCGGTGCGCTGGCCGGCATGCTGGTGGCCGCGCTGGCCGGCTTCATCAGCCGCGCCACCACGCTGAAAGAAGACGCCAGCCTGGCCGCGGTTTACCTGGTGGCACTGGCGCTGGGCGTGACGCTCATATCCGGCCACGGCACGCAGCTTGACCTGCTGCACATCCTGTTCGGCAGCGCGCTGGGGGTTGACACGCCGGGCCTGCTGCTGGTGGCCGGCGTGGCCAGCATCAGCCTGGTCGCGCTGGCGGCAGCCTACCGCGGCTTGGTGCTTGAGAGTTTTGACCCGGTGTTCCTCAATGCAACGGGCCGCAGCGCCTCTTTCAAATGGGTTTGGCAGCAGGGCTTTTTGATGCTGGTCGTCATCAACCTCGTGGCCGGCTTCCAGACGCTGGGCACGCTGATGGCCGTCGGCCTGATGATGCTGCCCGCGGTGTCGGCACGCCTGTGGCATGACACCCTGCCCGCGCAGCTCGCCAACGCCGGCGCGCAGGCCATGGCGGCCGGCTACGCCGGGCTGCTGCTGTCCTACCACTTTGATACACCTTCGGGCCCGACCATCATCGGCTGCGCCGGGGCGCTCTACCTTGCCTCTCTGTTGCTGGCGCCCGGCGGCTGGCTGCCGGGCCTGTTCACGCGCACGCACCGTGTTGCCTGAGCCACTTTTTCCTTTTTACCAACCCGGAGCCCTTCCATGACATCCATCCAACACCTGGTGCGCAAACTGCTGGCACCCCTGGCCGGAGCCGCGCTGCTGGCCGCCGCCACTGCCGGCATGGCCGCCGACAAGATCCCCGTGGTGGCCAGCTTCAGCATCCTCGGCGACCTCGTCCGTGTGGTCGGCGGTGACCGCGTTACTGTCATCACGCTGGTCGGTCCTGATGAAGACGCGCACGTGTTCGAACCCAAACCCACGGACGCCAAAAACCTGCTGCAAAGCAAACTGCTGGTCAGCAACGGCCTGGGCTTTGAGCCCTGGGCACAAAAGCTCGTCAAGTCCGCCGGCTACAAGGGCCAGGCGGTGGTCGCTTCGCAAGGCGTGAAAGCGCGCACCATGCCCGGTGAGAAAGGCCAGAAAGAAACCGATCCGCACGCCTGGCAAGATCCGGCCAACGTCGTGATCTACGTGCGCAACATCGCCGCAGCCCTCGCCCGGCTCGACCCCGCAGGCGCGCTTGCCTACAAGGACAACAGCGAAGCCTACGTGAAGGAATTGCAGGCGCTGGACACCTGGGCCCAACAACAGCTCAGCGCCGTCCCCGCCGCCAAACGCAAGGTCATCACCTCACACGACGCCTTCGGTTATTTCGGTGCGCACTACCAGGTCAGCTTTCTGGCGCCGCAAGGAATCTCCACCGAAGCGGAACCCAGCGCAAAAGAAGTCGCCCAACTGATCCGGCAGATACAGCGCGAAAAAATCAGGGCCGTTTTTTTTGAAAACATGAGCAACCCCAAGCTGCTCGCCCAACTGAGCAAGGACGCCGGTGTAACGCCTGGCCCCGCACTGTATGTCGATGCCCTGTCAAAAGCCGGCGGCCCGGCCGACAGCTACCTCAAGCTGATGCGGCACAACGTGACGCAGCTTGTGTCGGGGATGAAACAGCAGTGATGGGGCAGGGTAATGCGATCCAGGACCGGCAACCAATTCGGCTGCCGGACTTTAGCCTTCAGTTGCGGTACGGCTTGTCGCTCCGGGGGGCCTGCGGCAGTTGCTCGTCGAGCGACTGGCGATAGCGCAGACAACCCTGCAAAAATTGCGGCCAGTCGGGCACCACCGGAAGCGGATCTGTCTTTTCCGGCAGCAGCGACCACAGCGCGGGATGGTGCCAGCACAGCTCGTGCCCGGTGCTGTCGCGATGTTCGCGAATGCCCTGCCGCAGCCTCTTCACTTCAGCGATGAGCTGTTCACGTGACAAGCTTTCAAGGTCAGCGTCCATGATGCCTCCGTCTTCACAAGCGACGCATCCATCATAGGCATCAAGCCCACGCCGCGGCCCAAAAGCCACGAGTTGTTTCAGTTGTCAGGCAGGCGAAACACGGGTTCAGGTTTCAGGGCGCGTGTCCGGCCAGGCAGGCCGTTTCGGCGCAGTCTTGCTGTTGCCGCTGACCGTGGCCAGCCCGCCAAACAGCAGGATCAGCGCCAGCCAGGCCAGCATCACATCCCAGAAGTGCTTGACCAGGAAATAAGGCGCCAGCAGGGTGGTGAACCAGTAGCTGAGCGGACCGAAGCGCTCGCTAATGGCGCCACCACCGCCGTAGCCGCAGCGTATGGCCGGGGTGTCAAAACCAGCTGATGCACAGCCCACCCATTCCAGCACTTTCGCCGAAGTGAACATGCTCAACACGGGTGTGCCGAAGGCAATGGCAAAAAGCACCAGGCTGGTGAGCAGCGCCAGGAAAAGGGTTTTGCAGGCTGCGTGCATACGGGATTTTGGTAGGACAGCTTTCGCTGGATTTGTTGTGCCGCATCGTGGGCTTGACCACGATTGAGGCTAATGTATACCGTCGATCAGCGGCAGCAACCCGGCGCTGCGCTATAACGTCACATGAACGCGGAATAGCCCGGCACCAGGCCGGAAGATCCGCCCTCCTCATACTCATTTCCCGGTAATACCCCATGTCCCCCAAACACCCCACCCACCTGCGCGCCCACACCTACCACGGCCTGGCCCCCGGCCCGCGCCTGCTGGTCACCGGCGCCGTGCACGGCAACGAGACCTGCGGCACGCGGGCCATCACGCAGCTGCTCGAAGAAATCGACGGCGGTGCGCTGGCCATCGAACGCGGGACCGTGACCTTTGTGCCGGTGACCAACCCGCTGGCCTACAAACTCAAGCAGCGCATGGGCGAGCGCAACCTGAATCGCAACATGGCGCCCAGCGCAATCCCGCAGGATTTTGAGGACCGCATCGCCAACGTGCTGTGCCCGCTGCTCGACGCGCACGACGTGCTGCTGGATCTGCATTCCTTCCACACGGGCGGTGCGCCCTTCGTCATGATCGGCCCGCAAAACAACCACGGCGCGCTGGAGCCTTTTTCGCACGCGCCCGAGGAAATGCAGTTGGCGCTGCACACCGGCCCGCACCGCATCGTCGAAGGCTGGCTGGAGACCTATGCACGCGGCGTGAAGCGGCGCACGGCGGTGGCTGAAGCGGGTGGCGGCACGCGCGCGCAAAGCCTGGTGACGGACCCGAACTACGGCGTGGGCACGACGGAGTACATGCGTTCGCGCGGCGGCTACGGCGTGACCCTCGAGTGCGGCCAGCATGAAGACCCGCAGGCGGTGCAGGTGGCGCGTTATGCGATCTTGCAGACGCTGGGTTTGCTGGGCCTGGTGGCGCAGCCTGCCGCGCCGGTCCCCATGGAGCGCGAAATCCTGCGCCTGATCGACGTGATAGACCGCGAACATGCGGGCGACAGCTTCACCCGCGAATGGCGCAGCTTTGACGCGGTCAAGGCCGGCGAGGCCATAGGCACGCGGCACGGCGGCGAGGCCATCACCGCGCCGGCCGACGGCTTTGTGGTATTTCCCAACCCGCGCGGTGAAGTCGGCCAGGAGTGGTTTTACTTCGCGCAGCGGCGAGCGTAAGCACCGGACCGGCGCCCTGAGCGCCGGGTTGACAGCGCCATATCCTCGCCTTAATATAGCCAAACAGCTATATAACTAGACAGGCACATGAAACCATCCGCCGACACCCTGAACAGGGCCTTCGCCGCGCTCGCCGACCCGACCCGCCGCGCCATCCTCGCGCGGCTTGCCGCGGGCGAGGCCACGGTCAATGAACTGGCCGCCCCCTTTGACATGAGCCAGCCTTCGATCTCCAAACACCTGAAGGTGCTGGAGCGCGCGGGCCTGATTTCACGCGGGCGCGCGGCCCAGACCCGGCCTTGCCGCCTGGAAGCCGCACCGCTGCAGGAAGTCGCGAGCTGGATGGCGCTGTACCGCCATGTCTGGGAAGACAGTTTCGAACGGCTGGATGCGTTTCTGCAATCGGCAGCCCCACCACCAGCCAGCGCACCCCATCCATCCCATCCATCGAAAGGAAAGAAAAATGCCTCCAAATGACGACACCAAGGCCGGCAGCCCGGCCTTCCTGATAGACCGTGTGTTCAAGGCGCCGCGCGAACGCGTCTGGCAAGCCTGGAGCGAAGCCGCCCAGATCGGCCACTGGTGGGGCCCCAAGGGCTGCGCCATTGAGGTCTTTCGTTTTGAGTTCAGGCCGGGCGGCTTTTTCCACTACGCCATGAAGTTCCCGAATGCACCCACGATGTGGGGGCGCTTCAACTACCGCGAGGTCGTCCCGCAGGAACGCCTGGTCTGGCTCAACTCGTTCTCGAATGAAAACTGCGGCATGGCGCGCGCGCCCTTCAGCGAGGACTGCCCGCTCGAAATCGAAAACTCGGTGAGCTTCACGGAGCGCGATGGCAGCACCATCGTGTCATTGCGCGCCCGGCCTTTCGGCGAGAGCGCGGCCGAACGCCGGTATTTCGAGGACCTGCAGCCGTCCATGGCCCAGGGTTATGGCGGCACCTTTGACCAGCTGGCTACGCACCTGGGCGCCTGAGGGCCAGGCTCAGTCCTTCACGCGCGAGGCAAAGGTCTTGCGGAATTTCTCGACCTTGGGGCCGACCACAAAGGCGCAATAACCCTGGTTGGGGTTGTTCTCGAAGTAGTCCTGGTGATAGGCCTCGGCCGGCCAGTAATTTTCAAGCGGCAGCACTTCGGTGACGATGGGCTTGCCGAAGGTTTTGTCCTGGCTGACTTCGCGGATGAAATCGTCAATCACCGCTTTTTGCTCAGGCGTCGAGTAATAGATTCCGCTGCGGTACTGCGTGCCGGCGTCATTGCCCTGGCGGTTCAGGCTGGTGGGGTCGTGGATCACGAAAAAGATCTCGAGGATTTCCTTGAGCGAGATTTCTGCCGGGTCGTAAGCCAGCTTGACCACCTCGTTGCTGCCGGTGCGGCCGGTGCAGACTTCTTCATAGCTGGGCCGCGCGGCCTGGCCATTGCTGTAGCCGGACTCAACGTCGGTCACGCCGCGCACCTTGACGTACACCGCCTCGGTGCACCAGAAGCAGCCGCCGCCCAGGGTGATGGTTTGAAGGAATGAGGACATGGCAATCTCCGCTGAAAAACGTTGGTCGTGAAATGAGCGGAAATCTTACGCTGCGGGCCGCGCAGCTGCCCTGGCCGCCCCGCTTGCCCTTGCCGGGCAGGGGCTCAATCGCGGCGGCGCGCGGCCTTGCTGCGCTGCATGGGGCCGACGGCGCGTTGCATCAGCCGCAGCAGGGCCAGTGCGACGAGAGCACCACCAACAGCCAGACCGAGTGAACCCATGCTGAACACCGTGTCGTTGGTCTTGCCACGGCTGAGGATGGCGGCCACAAAGTCGCCGCCTATGTAGGCGCCAAACACGCCGACACCGAGGTTTTCGAGAACGAGGATTTTTTCGCGGGTGCCTGCGAACAGGCAGGCGGCACCGCCGAGGAGAGCACCCACCACACACCAGATATACGGGTTGATGCCGTTCTCCTGAAGACTGAAGACTATGAACTGTCCGATGGTGGCAGCTTTGAATCCCCGGCGGTGGACATACTTTTCCCAAGGTCTTTCGCCGGACGCCGGATGCGGGGTCTTCAGTCCTTTGCCGCCGGCGCCATCGCGCGCACTGCCTGCACAAACGCCGACAGCGCCGCATGGCCGCCACGCGCGGTCTTCCACAGGCAATGCGTGTCGTAAGGCGTGGTGGCCGCATCCAGCGGCACAAAGGCCGCGCCGGCCATGGCCGACTGCCGCAGCGCGGCAGGCACCAGCGCCACGCCCATGCCTTGCGACACCAGCGAGACCACGCTGAGCCAATGCCGCAGTTCATAACGCATCTCGGGGTAAAACCCGGCTTCGGTGCAGATCGCCAGGATGCGCTCGTGGTAGTCGGGCGAGACCGCGCGCGACACCACGGCAAAGGGCTCACCCTGCAAGGCCGAAAGCGACAGCGAGCGTTTGCGCGCCAGCGCATGGCCAGCCGGCAGGCAGCAGATGAAAGCCTGGCTGGACACGAGGATTTGCGACAACTCGGGCGGCACGCGCGTGGTGTGCACAAAACCCAGGTCCAGCCTGTCGTGCGCCAGTTCTATGAGTTGTTCACTGGAGCTGAGCTCCTTCAGCGTCAGGCGCAGCAGCGGGTGTTCGGCCTGGAAGCGCTCCAGGATGCTGGGCAGGCCGCTGTACAGCATGGTGCCCGAGAAACCTATGGCCAGGCTGCCGGCCATGCCCTGGCCCACGTCGCGCGCATGGCCGGCCGCCTGCGCGGCCTGGTCCAGCAGGGCGCGCGCCGCCGGCACAAAGGCCTGGCCTGCGGCCGTCAGTTGCACGGACTTGCTGCTGCGCGTGAACAGCTTCGCGCCTATGGAGGCCTCCAGCTGCTGGATGTTCAGCGACAGCGGCGGCTGGGAAATGGACAGGCGCCGGGCCGCGCGGCCGAAGTGCAACTCTTCGGCCAGGACCAGGAAATAGCGGAGGTGGCGGAATTCCATGAATATTTTTTTTATATCGTTGGATCAATAATTGATATTAGACAACTATTTATGCTTGTCAAACAATCACCCATGGCCGCTGGCACCTCAGGCCGCGCCCCTACACTGCAAATCAAGCCCCCTTCCCCTTCTTCCGGAGACACAGACCATGAAAACCACCTTCAACTGGCAAGACCCGTTTTTCTTCATGGACCAGCTCAGCGAGGACGAACGCGCCGTCGCCGACGCGGCCCACGCCTTCTGCCAGGAAAAGCTGCAGCCGCGCGTGCTGATGGCGGCGCGCCACGAGAAGTTCGACCGCGAGATCATGAATGAGGCGGGCGCCATGGGTTTCCTGGGCTCCACGATTGAAGGCTACGGCTGCGCCGGCCTCAACTACGTGAGCTACGGCCTGGTGGCGCGCGAAGTCGAGCGCGTGGACAGCGGCTACCGCAGCGCCATCAGTGTGCAGAGCTCGCTGGTCATGCACCCCATCAATGCCTACGGCAGCGAAGCGCAAAAGCAGAAATACCTGCCCAAGCTGGCCACCGGCGAATGGGTGGGCTGCTTCGGCCTGACCGAACCCAACCACGGCTCCGACCCGGCCAGCATGCTGACGCGCGCCAAGCCCGTCGACGGCGGCTTCATCCTCAAGGGCGCCAAGATGTGGATCACCAACAGCCCCATCGCCGACGTCTTCGTCGTCTGGGCCAAGCTGGAGGATCCCGACGGCAAGGTCGGCGGCCAGGAAAGCATCCGCGGCTTTGTGCTCGAAAAAGGCATGAAGGGCCTCAGCGCCCCCAAGATCGAAGGCAAGATGAGCTTGCGCGCCTCCATCACCGGCGAGATCGTGATGGATGACGTGTTTGTGCCCGAAGCCAACCTGCTGCCCAACGTCAGCGGCCTCAAGGGCCCTTTCGGCTGCCTCAACAAGGCGCGCTACGGCATCGCCTGGGGCGCTTTGGGTGCGGCCGAAGACTGCTGGTTCCGCGCGCGCCAGTACACCCTGGACCGCCAGCAGTTCGGCCGCCCGCTGGCGCAGAACCAGCTGATCCAGAAAAAGCTCGCCGACATGCAGACCGAAATCACGCTGGGCCTGCAGGCCTGCCTGCGTGTGGGCCGGCTGATGGACGAGGACAAGGCCGTGCCGGAGATGATTTCGCTGATCAAGCGCAACAGCTGCGGCAAGTCACTGGACATCGCCCGCATGGCGCGCGACATGCACGGCGGCAACGGCATCCATGACGAATACCACGTGATCCGCCACATGATCAACCTGGAAACCGTCAACACCTATGAAGGCACGCACGATGTGCATGCCTTGATCCTGGGCCGTGCACAGACCGGGCTGCAGGCCTTCTATTAAGAAGCGCTTTTTCTTTTTGTCGCCAGGCAGGCCTTGCGGGGGCTGTCAGGTGGCAGCCGGGCGCCGCCGGCCTGCGTGAGCCTGTGCCCAGGGGCCCATGTAGCCGCAAAGTCGCACCCGCAACGGCTTTACCGCGGGTTTACTTTGAAGGGCGAGGTCCTCCAGCGACCCCGGTGTAGCCTAGGCGGTTTGGGTTGACGGTCGGAAAGTAAGCAGATATATTACTAACCAGTCAGTCAGTAACTATGTCACTTACCAAACTCTTCAGCGACACCACGGCCGTCGCCGCCAAACGCGAGCGCCGCAAGGAAGCACGCCCGGGCGAGCTGCTAGAGGCCGCGCTGGACCTTTTTGTCGAAAAAGGCTTTGCCGCGACCCGCGCCGAGGAAGTCGCCGCCCGCGCCGGCGTCTCCAAGGGCACGCTGTTCCTCTACTTCCAGAGCAAGGAAGAACTGTTCAAGGCCGTGGTGCGCGAAAACATCTCGGGCCGCTTCACCGAATGGCGCGCCGAGCTGGACGCCTTTGAAGGCACCACGCCCGAATTGCTGGCCTACTGCATGAACAGCTGGTGGGAGCGCGTGGGCCTGACACGCGCCTCGGGCCTGACCAAGCTGATGATGAGCGAAGCCAAGAACTTCCCCGACATCGCGGCCTTTTACCAGCAGGAAGTCATCATGCCCGGCCAGGCCTTGATTCGCGCCGTCCTGCAGCGCGGCATGGACCGCGGCGAGTTCCGTCCCATGGACCTGGACTACGCCGTCTACCTGGTGATCGCGCCCATGATCTTCCTGATCCTGTCCAGGCACTCCGCCGGCGTGTGTTTGAGCAGCGACACGGAACTGGACCCCCAAAAATACATCGCCTTCCAGGTGGAAACCATCCTGAACGGCATCTCCGCACCGGCCGGCATCGCCGTCCGGGCCCACAGGAAAGCCGCGGCATGAAGCGCTGGATCAAGTGGGCGGTCGCCGGGCTCATCGTGCTGCTCATCGCGGGTGGGGTGCTGCGCGCGCKGGCCGCGCGCAAGGCCCAGCAGCAGGCGCTGGCCGTCAGCAGCACGGCCAGGGACATGGGCCTGGTGGAGCTCGCCGGCACCGATGTGGTCAAGGTCCAGGCGCGCGAAGTCGTGCAGGGCCTGCCCGTCTCGGGCTCGCTCAAGGCCGTCAACTCCGCCGTCATCAAGGCCAGGGTCGCCGGCGAGCTGCAGGGGCTGGCCGTGCGCGAGGGCGACGTGGTCAAGGCCGGCCAGGTGATCGCGCGCATCGACGCCGCCGAATACCAGTCACGCGTGCGCCAGGCCCGCGAACAGGCCGAGTCCGCCAAGGCCCAGGTCGACGTGGTGCAGCGCCAGTACGACAACAACAAGGCCCTGGTCGACCAGGGTTTTATTTCCAAGACCGCGCTGGACACTTCGCTGGCCAACCTCAACGCCGCGCAATCCACCTACAAGGCCGCGCTGGCCGCCACCGACGTGGCCACTAAATCGCTGGACGACACGGTGCTGAAGGCGCCGATCACCGGCCAGGTCTCGCAACGCCTGGCGCAGCCCGGCGAGCGCGTGGGCATTGACACCAAAATCGTGGAGATCGTGGACCTGAGCCGGCTCGAACTCGAGGCCACGCTGAGCGCCACCGATTCCATGGACGTGCGCGTGGGCCAGAGCGCGCAATTGCAGGTTGAAGGCAGCCGCCAGCCCGTGACGGCCGTGGTCGCGCGCATCAACCCCAGCGCGCAGGCCGGCAGCCGCAGCGTGCTGGCCTACCTGACCATAGACAATCCCGGCGCCTCCGGCGAGGGCAGCGCCCCGCCGCTGCGCCAAGGCCTGTTCGCCCAGGGCACCCTGGGCACGGCGCGCGCCTCGCTGCTGTCGCTGCCCGTCAGCGCCGTGCGCACCGACAAGCCCGCGCCCTATGCGCAGGCCGTTGAAAACGGCGTGGTGGTGCACAAGCCCGTCGAACTGGGCACACGCGGCGCCGCCGGCGGCGATGCCGTGGTGGCGGTGAAGGGCCTGGAAGACGGCGCGCTCGTCGTTCGCGGCGAGATAGGCGCGCTGCGCGAAGGCACCAAAGTGCGCTTCACGCAGCTGTCCGCGGCCGGCTCCGCGCAGCCTCCCGCCAGCACGCCCGCCAAGCCGGCGCCCTGAGGCTTCACGCGCATGTGGTTCACGCAGGTCAGCCTCAAGAATCCCGTGTTCGCCACCATGGTCATGCTGGCCATCGTGGTGCTGGGCCTGTTCTCCTACCAGCGCATGCAGGTCGACCAGTTCCCCAACATCGACTTCCCGGTGGTCGTGATCACCGCCGAATATCCCGGCGCCTCGCCCGAAATCATCGAGAGCGAAGTCACCAAAAAGATCGAGGAAGGCGTCAACTCGATCGCCGGCATCAATGCGCTGACCTCGCGCAGCTATGAAGGCCAGTCCGTCGTCATCATGGAGTTCCAGCTCTATATCGACGGGCGCCGCGCGGCCGAGGACGTGCGCGAAAAAATCGCGGCCATCAGGCCCAACTTCCGCGACGAGGTCAAGGAGCCGCGCGTGCTGCGCTTCGACCCGGCCAGCCGCGCCATCTGGTCTGTGGCCGTCCTGCCCCAGACCCAGGCAGGCAGCGGCAAGGCCATGGATGCGGTGGAGCTGACCAACTGGGCCGACCAGGTGCTCAAGAAGCGCCTGGAAAACGTGCGCGGCGCCGGCTCCGTCACGCTGGTCGGCGGCACCAAACGTGAAATCAACGTCTACCTGAATCCGCAGGCCATGGAGTCGCTGGGCATCAGCGCCGACCAGGTGGTCAACGCCGTGCGCAACGAGAACCAGGACCTGCCGGTGGGCGCCATCCGTTCGCTGCAGCAGGAGCGCGTCGTCAAGATAGACGCCCGCATGAAGCGGCCCGAAGACTTCGGCAAGATCATCGTGGCGCGCAAGGGCGCGGCCGGCGGCACGGCCGCGGCGGTCACCGTCGACCAGGTAGCCCGCATCGCCGACGGCGCGCAGGAACTCGACAGCATGGCGCTCTACAACGGCCAGCGCACCCTGCTGCTSAMKGTGCARAARKCSCAGGACGARAACACCATTGCCGTGGTCGACGGCCTGAACAAGGCCGTGGCCGAGCTGCAACCGCTACTGCCGCCCGGCGCGCGGCTTGAACTCATCGGCGACGGCTCGCGCCCGATACGCGTGGCGGTAGAGAACGTGCGCCGCACGCTGATCGAAGGCGCGCTGCTCACCGTGCTCATCGTCTTCCTGTTCCTGAACTCCTGGCGCTCCACTGTGATCACCGGGCTGACGCTGCCGATCTCCATCATCGGCACCTTTTTGTTCATGAACCTGTTCGGCTTCACCATCAACATGATCACGCTGATGGCGCTGTCGCTGTGCGTGGGCCTGTTGATCGACGACGCTATCGTGGTGCGCGAGAACATCGTGCGCCACGTGCAGATGGGCAAGGACCCCTACCGTGCCTCGATGGACGGMACSCAGGARATCGGCCTGGCCGTGCTGGCCACCACCTTCTCCATCGTGGCCGTGTTCCTGCCCATCGGCTTCATGGGCGGCATCATCGGCAAGTTCTTCCACGAGTTCGGCGTGACCATCGTGGCGGCGGTGCTGATCTCGATGTTCGTGAGCTTCACGCTGGACCCCATGCTCTCCAGCATCTGGCACGACCCGGCCATCGCGTCCCACGGCCGGCGCGGCGTGCCCGTCACCTTCTACGACAAGACCATAGGCCGCGTCACCGGCTGGTTCGACCGCGCCACCGAATCCCTGAGCGGCAGCTACCAGGGCATCCTGCGCTGGTCGCTGGGCCACAAGCTGGCGACGCTGGTGATGGCCGTGGCGATCTTTGTCACCAGCATCTTCATGGTGCCGCTGCTGGGCACCGAGTTCGTGCCCAAGGCCGACTTCTCGGAAACTACCCTGAACTTCTACACGCCGGTCGGCTCATCGCTGGAAAACACCGAG
Organism: Polaromonas sp. P1_G1; assembly: GCF_056405595.1. Lineage (NCBI taxonomy): Bacteria > Pseudomonadati > Pseudomonadota > Betaproteobacteria > Burkholderiales > Comamonadaceae > Polaromonas > Polaromonas sp. P1_G1. Next base: position 163,946 of record NZ_JBFUBU010000008.1, on the reverse strand, counting down.
GCCAAGGCGCGCCAGGTCGAGGCCATCGTGCGCGAGTTTCCGGAGGTGAAGTTCACGCTGGCCACCCTCAACACCGGCAATGCCCAGGGCAAGATGTACGCCAGCCTCTATGTGCGCCTCATCGATCGCAAGGCGCGCTCGCGCAGCGTCGACGAGATGTCGGGCGCGCTGCGCGAGCGGCTCAAGCAGGTGCCCGGCATCACGGTAACGCACGTCGGCCTGCTCGACTCGGTGGGCGGCAACAAGCAGGTGGAGTTTTCCCTGCAGGGCACCGACCTCAAGGAACTCGAACGGCTCACCCGCGCGATCAGCGACAAGATCCGCAACATCCCCGGCCTGGTCGACCTGGACTCCAGCGTCAAGGCCGACAAGCCGGTGATCGAGGTCGACGTGAGGCGCGACGCCGCCTCCGACCTGGGCCTGTCGGTGTCGCAGATCGCCGCCTCCCTGCGCACCCTGGTGGCCGGCCAGACAGTGGGCAACTGGCGCGCGCCCGACGACCAGACCTACGACGTCAACGTGCGCCAGGCGCCCGCACCGCCCCGCAAGACCTGGAGCGCCTGCCCTTCATGAGCGGCGCCATGGGCAGCAATGCCGACGGCTCCTCCCGCGTCATACGGCTCAACCAGGTGGCGACCGTGAAGGAGAGCACCGGGCCCAACCAGATCAACCGGCGCGACATGGCGCGCGAGGTCTCCATCAACGCCAATGTCTACAACCGCTCGGCCGGCGAGGTTTCCAGCGACATCAAGGCCGTGCTCGACAACTTCAGCTTCCCGCCCGGCTACCGCTACCAGTTCAGCGGTTCCACCAAAAACATGGCCGAATCCTTCGGCTACGCGGTGTCCGCCCTGGTGATGGCCATCCTGTTCATCTACATGATCCTGGCCAGCCAGTTCAAGAGCTTTCTGCAGCCCATGGCGCTGATGACCTCGCTGCCGCTGACCCTGATCGGCGTGGTGCTGGCGCTGCTGCTGTTCCGCTCCACGCTGTCGATGTTCTCCATCATCGGCGTGGTGATGCTGATGGGCCTGGTCACCAAGAACGCCATCCTGCTGGTCGATTTTGCCATCCGCATGCGCGCCGACCGGCTCGACGTTGACGGCCACCGCGTGCCCGGCATGGAGCGCGGCGAAGCCCTGCTGCATGCCGCAAAAGTGCGGCTGCGCCCCATCCTGATGACCACGCTGGCCATGATCTTCGGCATGGTGCCGCTGGCCTTCGCCCTGACCGAAGGTTCGGAGCAGCGCGCCCCCATGGGCCAAGCCGTCATCGGCGGCGTGATCACCTCCTCGCTGCTGACGCTGGTGGTGGTGCCCGTGACCTACTGCTACCTGGACGATCTGGGCCAATGGTTCAAGCGCAAGTTCGGCCGCAAAACCCGGGCCGCTGACCCCTCTGAAACACCGCCCGCCCCTCCCGTGCCTGTCATGGCCGGCCGCTAAAATCAAAGGTTTATCTCGTGAACACCCGTTCTTCCCCTCTTTCCCCCCAAAATTCGCCAAACCACAGGCCCGCCATGAACTACGAACAAGCCCGATTCAACATGATTGAACAGCAGATCCGCCCCTGGGAAGTGCTGGACAACCAGATCCTCTCCCTGCTCGCCGTGGTCAAGCGCGAAGACTTCGTGCCGGCGGCCCACAAGGCCCTGGCCTTCGTCGACATGGAAATCCCGCTGCCGCCCCAGGCCAACCCCAGCCAGTGCATGCTAGCCCCCAAGGTCGAAGCCCGCATCCTGCAGGAACTGGCCGTGCAGAAGCACGAAAAAGTGCTCGAGATCGGCGCCGGCTCCGGCTACATGGCCGCCCTGCTGGCGCACCGCGCCCAGCAGGTGATCACGCTTGAAATCGACCCGGTGCTGGCGCAAACCGCGCGCGACAACCTGCAGCGCGCCGGCCTCTACAACGCCGAAGTGCGCACCGGCGACGGCGCCGCCAAGCTGGCGCAGGCTGTCGCCGGCAACGACCCGCTGCGCGGCCCCTTCGACGTGATCGTGCTGAGCGGCTCCGTCGCCGAGGTGCCGGCCTCGCTGCTGTCCCTGCTCAAGGTCGGCGGCCGCCTGAGCGCCATCGTCGGTTTCGAGCCCATGATGCGCGCCACCCTGGTCACGCGCGTGGCCGAAGACGCCTGGCGCACCACCCAGGCCTGGGACACCGTCGCGCCGCGCCTGCTGAACTTCCCCGAGCCCTCGGTCTTCAGCTTCTGAAACAACGCCCGAAAGCACCGTTCATGATTCCCCAGCTCAATCCCGCCGATTTCAGCGCCTGGCGCGACAACGCCGGCGCCGGCGCGCCCGCCCTGCCCGTGGTGCTCGACGTGCGCGAGCCCTGGGAGCTGCAGACGGCCTCGGTCAAGGAAGACGGCTTCAGGCTGGTCCACATCCCGATGCGCGAGATACCGCAGCGCCTGGCCGAGCTTCAGGAAGCCGGCGCCGGCCAGCCGATTGCCTGCCTGTGCCACCACGGCATGCGCAGCCTGCAGGTGGCCAACTATCTGATGCAAAGCGGCTTCACCGAAGTCGTCAACCTGCAGGGCGGCATCAACGCCTGGTCGCAGCAGGTGGACCGCTCCGTGCCGCTTTACTGAGCCCCGCCGTTTTTTTCATTCGCCGATTCACTCATTTCTTCAGGACCCTTATGACCACGCCCAAGAAACCGCCGGCCCGCCCGGCGATGTTGCCCTTGTCGATTGCGGCCGCCGTGGCACTGCTGGCCATGGCGCCCCTGGCGCACGCCCAAAGTCTCGTCGAGCTGTATGAGTCGGCCCGCGCCTTCGACGCCTCTTACCAGTCGGCCAAGCTGCAGTACGACGCCAACCTCGCCAGGGCCGACCAGGCCAAGGCCGGCATCCTGCCGACGGCGGGCATTTCGGCCGGCGCGTCGCGCACCTCGTTTGAAAACACCGCTCCGGTGATAGACCGCAGCTTCAACACGCAAAACGCCGCGCTCAACCTGTCCCAGCCGCTGTACCGTCCGGCCAACTGGGCCACCTACCAGCAGGCCTCCCGGCAGGTGGAACTGGCCCAGGCCCAGTTGCAGGGCGCCGACCAGGACCTGATCGTGCGCACCAGCCAGGCCTACTTTGACGTGCTGGCCGCGCAGGACACCCTGACCTTTGTGCGCGCCCAGAAAGCCGCGGTGGCCGAACAGCTGGCGTCAGCCAAGCGCAACTTCGAGGTCGGCACCTCCACCATCACCGACASSCGYGAAGCSCAGGCCCGCTACGACCTGGTGATYGCCCAGGARCTSGCCGCCGAKAACGACCTGCGCGTCAAAAAAATCGCGCTCGACACCCTGGTCGGCAAAACCGAAACCCAGCCCAAGCCCCTGGCCACCCCCGTCGGCCTGCCGGTCGTGACGCCCGCCGACGTCAACACCTGGGTCGAGCAATCCGAGCTGGTGCATCCCAGCATCCGCCAGGCGCAGAGCAATGTCGAGATCGCCGAGCTTGAAGTGAACAAAGCCGAGGCCGGCCACAAGCCCACGCTGGACGCGCAGGCCAGCTACAACGTCACGCGCAATCCCTCGGGCACGGCGACCACCATCCCGCCGTTCGCTTTCCGCACCAACACCACCACCGTCGGCGTGGTGCTCAACGTGCCGCTGTTCGCCGGCTTCGCCACGCAAAACCGCGTGCGCGAAACCCTGTCGCTGCGCGACAAGGCCAAGAGCGACCTCGAAGGCGCGCGGCGCACCGTGGCCCAGGCCACGCGCACCGCCTACTTCGGCGTGCAGTCCGGCCAGGGCCAGGTCAAGGCGCTGGAAGCGGCCGAGCTGTCCAGCCAGAGCGCGCTCGACGCCAACCGGCTGGGCTACCAGGTCGGCGTGCGCATCAACATCGACGTGCTCAATTCGCAAAGCCAGCTGTTCCAGACCAAACGCGACCTGGCCAAGGCGCGCTACGATGTGCTGCTCGGCGACCTGAAGCTGCGCCAGGCCAACGGCACGCTGACGCCCGAAGACCTGCTCAAGATCAACGCGCTGCTCGCCCCCTGAATTCGCGGCCCGCTTCACAACACTCCAACAAAGGCCGGTCCCCCGGCCAGAATTTCTATGTTGATGCCCGCACACAATCCCCTGCCCCTGCCGATTGAGGCCGAACGCGTGACCGATGCGCCGGTGCACGCTCTAAAAGGCCCCAGCTTCGAGCTGATCGAGGAAACCACCTGGGAAGAACTCAAGCGCGCGGGCCGCACGCAGCCGTTCGACAAACCCGTGCTGGTCAAGGGCGGCATCCACCACTGGCCGGCCTGGAAAAAATGGTCGTTTGAATTCCTCGCCGACGTCTGCGCCGGCAAGGGCGCCGAGGTGCCGGTCAAGTTCACCGACGGCCTGGTCGAACAGGGCGTGACCAAGGGCCGCCCCTTTCTTCCGGTCGCGCCCTACCTGCGGGAACTCGGCAAGGCGGCGCAGCGCGCGCCGGACCCCATGGCCGGCCTGCTGCCCAAGCCGGTGCGGGACGGCTACAAACCCGGCGAGCGCTTTCACCTGAACTGGGCCCACATGCAGTCGTTCAAGCCGACGACCCTGTACCTGGCGCAGTGGGACATCCTCGAGAAATACCCCGAGTTGCGCGAAGACCTGCTCATCAAGAGTTTGTGGCCCGGCCGCATGACCTGGGAATACGTGTTCATGGGCCCAGCCAATACCGTGACCGGCCTGCACAACGATTTCCCGCACAACTGGTTTGTGCAGCTCCAGGGCGTCAAGGAGTTCATCCTTTTCTCACCCGACCAGCGCCAGCACATGTGCCCAGCCGCCAAATACGACTGGGGCGCCACGCTCAGCGACATCAACGTCTCGCGCCTGCCCGAGCAAGTCCGCGAACTCGCATCCTTCGAAAAAGCCCACGGCTACCACGCCCGCGTTGAAGCCGGCGATGCCCTGTTCATTCCCAAACGGACCTGGCATTCAGTGGTCTCTGTGGAGCCCTCCATCAGCCTGGGTATGTTCGGCCTCACGCCCGGGGAAGTCGCCACCGGCGGCGCCTGGGCCACACTGCGAGACTGGGCGCATCACCTTCGTATGTACGCCTGGGGCAATTGCACCTGTCACCAGGTGAGACGTTAGCCCCCACGCTTTTCACTTCGTGTAATACGCGAGGCCTTGCAGGCCGCGGCTCGCGAGACGCTTCGCCTCTTTCGCCCGTCCAAGCCTGCGCAGGCAGGCTTGGAGCCGCGGGCTCCAGCCCCTCGGGGCGCTGCGCCTGCGGCCCGGCAAAGCCGGTTCCGCGGCCCCTGCTGGTGTGGAATACCGCCCCTTACGAGGGACCGCTGCCTGCCGCACCTGCTTGTCAGGGCAGGAAAAACTCCAGCGCATCCACCGTCTTCGCCGTGGCGCCGCGGTTGCGGTCGGCAAAGGCAAGTCCGGCGGCCACGGCCGCGGCGCGCGCGTCGGGCCTGTCCATCCACTTGCGCGCGGCGCGCACGCCCTGCTCCATGTCGACCACGCGCTTCGCCGCGCCGGCTTCCACGGCCAGTTCAGCGGCTTCGGTGAAGTTGAAGGTGTGGGGGCCCATCACCACCGGGCAGCCGCAGGCGGCCGCCTCGATCAGGTTCTGCCCGCCCAGCGGCGCGAAGCTGCCGCCCAGCAAGGCGACGTCGCTCATCGAGAAATACAGCGCCATCTCGCCGAGCGAGTCACCGAGCCAGACATCGGCTTGCTGCGCAGCATCGGCCGCCGGGCCGCCGGCGGCATCGTCCCAGCCGGAGCGGCGCGATACGCGCAGGCCGTGCTGCAGAACCAGTGCCTCGACCTCATTGAAGCGCTGCGGGTGGCGCGGCACCAGCAGCACCTTGAAACGGCTTCCTGTTCCTTCAGCGTCCGCGCGCGGCGCCTCCGCCTGGACCTGTGCACGTTGTTCCGACTGGGCCACGGCACTTATTTCCTTCAAGAAAAGCGCCTCTTCGCCTTCACGCGAGCTGGCGAACATCAGCACCGGTTGTGCCAGCGCGCGGCGCCAGGTCTTGCCCTTTTCCTGTTGGGCATCGTCAGCGGCGGCATCGAACTTCAGGTTGCCGAACACGCCGGCCACCGCCGCGCCGGCCCGGCGAAAGCGGCGCGCGTCCTCGTCCGTCTGCGCATACACCGCCGAGAGAGCGGCATAGGCCGGCAGCGACAGCAGCGATACCCTCAGCGCTTTTTGCAGGGATTTTTCGGACAGCCTGCCGTTGGCCAGCACCAGGGGAATCGCACGCGCTTTCGCGGCCGCCACGAGATTGGGCCAGACCTCGGTTTCCATCAACAGCCCCAGCCGCGGCTTGAAGTGCTCAAGGAAGCGGGCCACCGCGCCCGGGCTGTCCCAGGGCTGCCACACCTGCACGTCGCCGGGCTGCAGCAGGGCCACGCCCTCGGCGCGCCCGGTGGCGGTGCCGTGCGTGAGCAATATGCGCAGGCCTGGGTGGCGCGCGCGCAGCGCTTTGAGCAGCATGGCGGCGGTACGGGTTTCGCCCAGCGACACGGCATGCACCCAGATGAGCTCGGAGCTGGTTTCAGCCGGCTGGGCATAGCGGCCAAAGCGCTCTTCGATCCCCTCCAGGTAGCCGGGCTCCTGCTTGCCACGGCGTGCCAGCTTGCGGCGCAGCAGCGGCTGCCCGCACCACATCAGCAGCGAATAAAGCTTCAGGGCCAGGGCGCTCATGCGGCGGCCCCGGCCGCGCTGCAGGCCAGCCAGGCCTGCCAGACGTCCTCGACGCCGGGTGCCGGCTGCGCGAACACGCTGAGCTGCCGGCCGCCCCGGGTATCGGGCCCGGTGCGCCAGGCCGTGTCGAAGTTGTAGATCTGCACATGCGGCAGGTCCAGCGCGACGGCGATGTGGCTCACGCCACTGTCCACGCCGATCACGCCTGTGCAGTGCGCGAGCTCTTCGGTCAATGCGTCCAGCGCCAGCGGGGGCAGCACCACGGCCGAATCCGCCGCCGTGCCGTTCAGCGCTTCGGCAATCGCCCGGCTGGTGGCCAGTTCCGCGGCATTGCCGTGCGGCAGCACCAGCTGGTAGCCGGCCGTGTGCAGGCGCTGCCCCAGCGCCACCCAATGGCTGGGCGGCCATTCCTTGTCGGCGCGTGAGGTGCCGTGGACAAAAGCGATGCGGCCCTTGGGGAAATGGCCATTGATCTTCGCGCTTGCTGTGGGCACTTTCAGCCCAAAGTGCGTCGCGGCTGCAGGGGTATAGCCGAGTGCGCGCGCCGCCAGTTCGCGCGAACGCCGCACCGCATGGGTGTGCGGCTCGACGGCGATCGCCACATCGGCCAYCCAGCGCGTGGGCGCTTCGTAGCCCGAGCCGTCGGTCTGGTTGGCCAGCGCATAACGTTTGCCGCCGGGCGCCAGCCGGGCCAGCCGCGCCACCAGCGCGGACTTGGTCAGGCCCTGCAGGTCGATGACGGCGTCGTAAGCCTCCAGTTGGAGTTGCGCCTTGAAAGCGCCCCATTCCCGCCGCGTGGCGGCCGTCCAGAAGGATTTGCGCCAGCGCCGTATCTCGCAGGGAATCACGCGCTGCAGGCCCTCGCAACGCGCCAGCAAGGGGGCAAAGGCCTTTTCCACCACCCAGTCAATCTGCGCTTCGGGGAATGCGGCGCGTATGTCCTGCACCACGGGCAGGGTGTGCACCACATCGCCCAGGGACGAGAGCTTGACCAGGAGAATTTTCATTAAAGCGGCGAAAGGCAAAAACGCTGATTTTCACCGCAGAACGCCCCTTGGACGGGGAAAGCCGAAAAAAGGCTAAATGACCGCCCTCAATCCCTCAATGCGCGGCTGCCGCGAGGCTGGCGTCCGGCTTCACGCTGCGCAATAAAGTCAGCATGTCGGCCTCGATGCGCTCCATCGCCGCCTGGGTGTGGCCTTCAAAGCGCAGCACCAGCACCGGCGTGGTGTTGGAGGCGCGTATAAGGCCAAAGCCGTCGGGCCAGTCAACGCGCACGCCATCAATCGTCGAGATTTTTGCGGGCGCCGGAAATTTCGCGGACTTGATCAAGGCTTCCACGACCGTATGCGGCTCGCCTTCCTTGCAGGCCACATTGAGCTCAGGCGTGCTGAAGCTGGTCGGCAAGGCGTTGAGCACAATGCCGGCATCCGGCACGCGGCTCAGGATTTCCAGCAGGCGCGCGCCGGCATAAGTGCCGTCGTCAAAACCGTACCAGCGCTCCTTGAAGAAGATATGGCCGCTCATCTCGCCGCCCAGCGGCGAATCGACTTCTTTCATCCTGGCCTTGATCAGCGAATGGCCCGTCTTGTACATCATGGGCACGCCGCCGGCGGCCTCGATCTCGGGCGCCAGGCGCTGCGAGCATTTGACGTCGAACAAAATCGTCGCACCCGGCACGCGCGACAGCACGTCGCGCGCGAACAGCATCATCTGCCGGTCGGGGTAGATGTTCTGGCCGTCCTTGGTGACGATACCCAGGCGATCGCCGTCGCCGTCAAAGGCCAGGCCCAGTTCGGCGTCGCCGCTTTGCAGGGCCTTGATCAGGTCCTGCAGGTTTTCGGGCTTGCTCGGGTCGGGATGGTGGTTGGGAAAGTTGCCGTCCACTTCGCTGAAGAGTTCGGTGACTTCGCAGCCCAGGGCGCGAAAGATGGCGGGCGCCGACGCGCCGGCAATGCCGTTGCCGGAGTCGACGACGATCTTCATCGGGCGTTCCAGCTTGATGCCCGAGACGATGCGGTCGCGGTAGGCCGTGCCGACGTCGACCTGGCGAATAGTTCCGCTTTTCGAAGGCAGCACCCACTTGTCGCCCTCGATGACACGGCGCAGCGCCTGGATTTCCTCGCCGTAGATCGCGCGCCCGGCCAGCACCATCTTGAAGCCGTTGTAGTCCTTGGGGTTGTGGCTGCCCGTGACCTGTATGCCGGATCCGGCCAGCGTGCTGGCGGCAAAGTACAGCATGGGCGTGGTCACCATGCCCACGTCGATCACCTCAATGCCCGTGGCGGCCAGGCCGCGCATCAGCGCCGCGCTGAGCGACGGCCCGCTGAGCCGGCCGTCGCGGCCCACGGCCACGGCTTTTTCGCCTTCCGCCAGCGCCGCCATGCCAAAGGCCTTGCCCAGGGCCTCGGCCATCGCTTCATGGATGGTGGACGGCACGACGCCGCGTATGTCATAGGCCTTGAAGATGGACGGATTGATTTGCATCGGCTGCGGTTCCTGGTTCCTGGAAGTACGGGAATGGGCTCAATGATGGATGACGATGGCCCGGAGAAGCGAGTTTCATTGTAGGGTGGCGGCCCTGCCGCTTCCTGTAGGCGGCAGCCGTTTCCGGCCAGTCCGTTCAGACTATTGCGGGCCCGCCCAAAAGCCGGAAAGCCGCCGAAAAGAGGGTCCGCGGCGAGGTGAGGGACATGTCCGAAAACGGCCAGTCGAAACCGGCCAGCGGCGTATCATTTCTTCCATGGACCGCGAAAACACCCCTCTTGCCGACAACGACTGCTACCTCGCCCTGAAGGCGCGGGACGCGCGTTTCGACGGCAGCTTTTTCACCGGCGTGACCTCCACCGGCATCTATTGCCGCCCGGTCTGCAGCGTGAAAACGCCCAAACGCGAGAACTGCCGTTTCTTCCACCATGCGGCGCAGGCCGAGAACGCCGGCTTCCGCCCCTGCCTGCGCTGCCGGCCCGAGCTGGCGCCGCACTCGGTGGTGTGGTCCATCCAGGACGCTTCCTACATCCTGGCGCACCAGGCGGCCCGCCTGCTCGACGAGCCCGAGGTCTGGGCCGGCGAAGCGCCCTCGGTCGAAAAGCTCGCCGCCCGGCTGGGCGTGAGCGACCGCCACGTGCGGCGCATCTTCGAGGCGCAGTTCGGCGTCTCGCCCATGCAGTATTTGCAGACGCACAGGCTGCACACCGCCAAGCAGCTGCTGGCCGACACCAACCTGCCGATCACGCAGATCGCGCTGATCAGCGGCTTTGCCAGCGTGCGCCGCTTCAACGCCGCTTTTGTCGAGCACTACAAGCTCAACCCCACGCAGCTGCGGCGCCAGGGGCCGGCGCGCAGCGGCGACGTCGGCGAAGGCGCGACCATACGGCTGGGCTACCGCCCGCCTTACGACGTGCAGGCCATGCTGGCCTTCTTCAGCAAGCGCTGCATCAGCGCCATCGAGTTCATCGATGCGGAAGCAGCGCAGCCCTGCCTGGGCCGGACCCTGGGCATCGAATCCGGCGGCAAGCTGTACACCGGCTGGCTGCTGGCCAGCTTTGAGGAAGAGCGTTCGCGCCTGGTGCTGCGCGTGAGCGACTCGCTGCGCGAAGTGTTGCCGCTGGTGATACGCCGCGCGCGCACCACCTTCGACCTCGACGCCGACCCGACGGCCATCAACAGCGTGCTGCACGACGCCTTCCCCGAAGGCGACGGCCTGCGCGTGCCAGGCGCGCTCGACGGCTACGAGCTCGCGGTGCGCGCCGTGCTGGGCCAGCAGATCACCGTGGCCGCCGCGCGAACCCTGGCGCAGCGCATGGTGGACCGCTTCGGCGAACCGATCGAAACGCCGTGGCCCAAGCTGACCCGCCTCTTCCCCGCACCGGCCGTGCTGGCGGCGGCCAGCGGCGACGCGCTGGGGCAGTTAGGCATCGTCAAACAGCGCCAGGCCGCGATCGTGGGCATCGCGCAGGCGGTGGCCGACAAGCGCCTGCAACTGCACAGCGGCGCCGACGTCAGCGCCACGCTGGCCACGCTGAAAGAACTGCCCGGCATAGGCGACTGGACCGCGCAGTACATCGCCATGCGCGCGCTGCGGTGGCCCGACGCCTTTCCGGCGGGCGACGTGGCGCTGCACAAGGCCCTGGGCGTGCAGGGCCTGAAAAACCCGGCCCGGGAAGCCGAACTCGCCTCGGCCGCCTGGAAACCCTGGCGCAGTTACGCCGTGATACGCGCCYGGAGCGGCACGCTGGAGCGCCCCGGCTGACGGCGTACAGCGACGACATGGCCATTCATGCGCGGGCGGAATGAATGCATGGTCTCGATTTCATTGGACGGTACAGCGCCCAGGCGCGAACATCGCCGCTGAATGATCGAGCCAGCATTTGCCCGCGAAGAGACAAGGACAGCCAAAGCAGCCTGATCAGGACTGGAAAAGACCTGATAAGGCAGACACTCGAAACCATTCAAAAGGTGACAAAGATGAAATTCGACAACTCCATCGTCCAGACGACCTTCCACAGCCCCCTGGGCGAAATGATCATTGCCGCGACCGACAAAGGCCTGGCCGGCACCTGGTTCGCGGGCCAGCGGCACCTGCCGCCACAACTCGTGAAGCCTTATGTGTGGCGCGAAGACCCTGAGCACCCGGTGCTCAAGCAAACCATCCAGCAGCTGACCGAATACTATGCCGGCACGCGCACGACCTTTGACCTGCCGCTGGACCTGGGCCACGGCACGGCCTTCCAGCAGTCGGTGTGGCAAGCCTTGCTGGCCATCCCGCAAGGCGGCACTTTGAGCTACGGCCAGGTGAGCCAGAACATCGGGAAACCCGCAGCGGTGCGCGCCGTGGGCGCGGCCGTCGGGCGCAACCCGGTCAGCGTCATCGTGCCCTGCCACCGCGTGCTGGGCTCCGACGGCTCCCTCACGGGTTACGCCGGCGGCCTGCACCGCAAGACCGCTTTGCTTAAACTCGAAGGCGCACTACAGGAGAGCATGCTGTGAGTTCCAGTCCTTCCGGTATCGCCGCGCCCCTGGGCGCGGCCGCCMCCCAACCCAAAAGCTGGGCCGCCGATTTTGTGATGCTGGCCGCCATCTGGGGCTCGTCCTTTCTGTTCATGCGCATCAGCACGGTGGAGTTCGGCCCGCTGCCGACCGCCGCCGTGCGCGTAGGCATCGCCGCGCTGTTTTTGCTGCCCATCGTGTGGCTGCGCGGCCTGCTGCCGGAACTGAAGAAGAGCTGGAAGAAAATTTTCCTCATCGGCATCCTCAACTCGGGCATTCCCTTTGCCTGCTTTTCGTTTGCGCTGCTGTCCATCACCACCGGCCTCTCGGCCATCCTCAACGCCACCGTGCCCATGTTCGGCGCGCTGATCGCCTGGCTGTGGCTCAAGGACAAACTCAATGCCTCGCGCATCCTGGGCCTCATCGTCGGTTTTGCCGGCGTCGCCATGCTGGCCTGGGACAAGGCCACCTTCAAGCCCGACGCCTCGGGTGTGGCGCCCGGCTGGGCCGTGCTGGCCTGCCTGTTTGCCTGCATCTGCTACGGCATCTCAGCCAGCTACACCAAACGCTACCTGACGGGCATGCCGCCGCTGGTGACCGCTGCCGGCAGCCAGATAGGCGCGACCCTGGGCCTGGCCCTGCCCGCCGCCTGGCTGTGGCCCGCGCAGATGCCGGGCATGCACGCCTGGCTGGCGCTGCTGGCCGTCGGCGTGGTCTGCACCGGGCTGGCCTACATCCTGTTCTTCCGCCTGATCGAAAACGCCGGCCCACCGCGCGCGCTGTCGGTCACCTTCCTGGTGCCCGTGTTTGCCGTGATCTACGGCGTGCTCTTCCTCGGCGAGCACGTGACCGCCTGGATGGTGATCTGCGCCGTGGTGATTGTGATCGGCACCGCGCTGTCGACCGGCTTGCTCAAGCTGGGCCGCAAAGCTGAACAGCAGAAGGCATGACCTCAGCCCGCAAGACCAAACTCAAGCTGACCGCGCCCAAGCCGCGCAATCCGCTGGTCGCGCCCGCGGCGCAGCGTAAGGCGGGCTCGCACCGCAAGTCTGAAGCGAGCCTGCGCAAGAAGGAAAAGATGGCGCTGAAGAAGCAGCTGGTTCAGCTGTAATATGCGCGGCGCCCTGGCTGGGTGAGAATCAAGGCGCCAACCATTCACTGCGTGGAAGGCCACCTGTAAGATGGCCGGTACTACACATTCAAGAGTGAGGGTGCACATGAAGAACTGTGAGTTCATCATTGAGCAGTACCGTGGCGACAAGCTGGTGCGTTCTTTTACCCCGACAGGAAACGAAGCCTGGCCCTGGAGCATGAACGTCAGCGGCAAAAGCTACCTGAGGACGAATGGCTGGGTCTTGTCCAAGATATTGCCGACCTTGGTAGAGGGTTCGCAGTTCAGGACGAAGGTCATGGCGGATCAAGGACAGACCTCTGGAAATGGCTCCGGGAATGGCAGCTGAACTCCGCATGAGCAATTTCCTGATCCGCCTGGGTTGCGTACTGGCACTCATCGGGGTCTCGCTGTTGTCCGCTGCTGCGGATCTTCTGCCGGTTGAACTTTGGGCCTGGATGCATGGAGTTTCCGACGGGAGCCGGTACTTCAGGCTTGTTCCGGCAGAGGGTCACCGCGTCATTGAGTTCACGGTTCTGGGTGTTGGCATTGCACTTATGGCGGCGGGTTGGGTTTTGCGCCGGAAGCGAAATAGGGGCGCCTGACCTGGCGTTCGAGGCGAACGCCCCCGGCAACCTCGCTCCGCTTTTCAGCTTCATTCGTTAGATATACAAACCAAGTAACGAAACAGGCATCACGGAAAATCAATGTCACTCTTTGGACGCGATCACTTTAGGTTCGCCGCGGAAAGCCACAGTTGGTGGCGTTCAATGTCTTGGCGCGGCTGGGGTCTGCTTTTCCTGGCCGTATTTGCGACGGCTTCTTTCATCCTGGGCGCCGTTAGCGGCGAGACGTTGTTCCTCCCTTCCTACGCTTCGAAGAGTGGCCCGGCTGGGGTTTCGTGGGCAGATTCACCGGTGCTCTTCCTGCTTGCGATGGTTGGCAATTTGGCTGTCGGGGCAGGAATATGGGTCGCTTACTTTTGGTGGCTGAACGGACGGAGGAGCAATACGATCAGTTCGACCCTGCCAGGGCCGCTACCTATCATGCGCGGAAGCAGGTACGACCCCAAGACGAAGACAAGGAAGAACGTGGGGGGAGGCAATGATGCCTGACACTTCTCTCGATACAGCAACGCAAGCGCGGGAGGCGGCATGAATCCTGAACTCGCGACTTCCCCAAAGCGCCGCCGCGCATGGCTTGCATTGCTCATCGGAATCCTTGCCCTCACCGGGCTCTTTTTCGCGTCAATCGTGGCAGAGCCGTTTCTTATCGCTTTGGCGATGGAGCCGGTGAAAGCGGAGCCTCGGGCCAAGGCAAACGATTGGGCGAACAGCGGCGTCTGGCTCATCTCTATTGGCGTTTGTTGTCTCGCGCTGCTAAGCGTTGGGTACGTCGCGAAGAACCTGAGCCCGGCACGCTCATGGGCCGCGCCCATCACGCTACTCGCGCTTGTCGTCATCTATGTGTTCTTCGCCCAGTTTCCGGCCACGCAATCCCACTTGCGCTTGGAGCTATGGGCGATATCGCTGCCGGCGAGCCTGGCCATCGGTGCCTGGCTTGCCTTCCGAAGGCAAGACAAGCCGAAGCGGGCTTGAGCGCCTTTTCCTTGGCGACGCCGAATATCGACGATGTGATGCGGAAGCCGGCCGGGAAGCTTTATGGACGGGATGTAACGCCGGCGAAGTAGAAAAATGCAGCGTGACGGCACTGCTGCATTGCAGTGCCGCTGCCTGTCCATTTCGGGGATATATTGGCGGAACTTGTTACCCACACACCACGGAGGAAGGCATGAGCGACACCATCTGGGTCCGCAGAAAGTCCAGGGTCGGCACCGATGATTCAGGCGACGACTACGACCACTCGCTTTTTTGCAAGGCCTCTGAAGAACTCGATGAACTCGCCAAAAGCCTGGGGGTGCGTGTGCTTTCAGACTTCATCGACACCACCGACATGCAGTACAACTTTTCCGAAGAAGAGCTTCCTGAGTCGTGGATCGCCGAGAACGAAAAGTGGTTTGTACCTGCGGATGCCTTGCCTTCGCTCACAAAGATCGTCGAGCGCTTGAAATCGGGCGAAGTCAAAGGCATCAAGGAAAAGCTGCGCCCCGAACTCATTGGAGAACTTGAAGACTGCCTGGCCAAGGTATCCGAGGCCGAGAAAGAAGCGGACCAGTTCCATTTCTGTCTCGTGATGTGAGGCTTGAGGTTCCGCCAATGCCGCCCTACTCGCCGCCGCCCCTGCTTGAGCCGTCCCTGCGCGCTTTGCAGGACTACATGCACCGCTTCTACCCTGACCGCGCCCACAGCGATCCCATACCGATAGACTTCTGGTCGGTCGACGACGACGAGCTCTTCCTCGAGATCCTGAGCTATATGCCCCTGCACATCAGCGAAGAAGCGCAAGACCGCTTCGCCGAATGGCCCCTCGCCTTTCAGCTCGCATTTCCGATCTTCTGGCTTGAAGACGACTATGAATTCAACGGCTGGACCGCGCTGACAAATGCGGGTGGGGAACTTCTTCAGCACGCAGTGGACGCCTATGAACGGATAGGCATGCATTCCGAAGCACACGCCCTCGCCAAGGCATTGGCATCGGTACGCCAGGCACCCGCGGACGAAGAGGCCGCAGAACGGGCGTACAAATCCGTCCCGAATCCGTACGCGGACGATGAAGCCAAGTTCAAGGAACTGCTGCGCTTCTTTCGCGGCAATCCGGGGCTTTGGCAGGAAACGAAGCAGCCCTGAACCCTTCATCGGGCAATGCCATGCCTCGCCCAGGCCCATACAACTTCAGGAGAACCCATGTTTGACCACGTCAAATTCGGCGTCAGCGACTATGCAGCGAGCAAAGTCTTCTTCCTCAAGGCACTTGAGCCGCTCGGTGTCGCTATTGCCTCAGAGGGGCAGCCATCGTACGGCGTCGAGCTGAGTAGCCCAAAGGCCAAGGCTTCCTTATGCTTGTTCCAGACCGCGGAAAAGCCGGCGCATCTTCACCTGGCGTTCATGGCCGAAAATCGCCGGCAAGTCGAAGCCTTCTACCGCGCGGCCCTGGAGGCGGGTGGCAAAGACAATGGCCCACCTGGCCTGCGCCCGCACTACCACGCGAACTACTATGCGGCTTTTGTCATTGGCCCGGACGGGCATAACATCGAGGTGGTTTGTCATGAACCCGAGGCCTAGCCATCCTTCAGCTGCGCATCATCTTCGGAGGTGACCTCAGTCCGACCTTGGCCGCGAAAGATTGGGGAAAACTTCAACACCAATAGAAACCCCCAGCTTTACCGCAAGAGACATCGTCTCCACCTTAAGGCTATCGCCAATATTGATCGCGCCGGGCAGTTGCACGATCACTTGCAACTCGCCTCCGGATGCGAGCAAACGCGAAACGAATGCTTCTTTCTCATGCAGCCACACCAGAACCTCGTGAACTTCGTCGAAGAACAGCCGCGCGTCCTCAGTCCATGACGTATGGTTCCACATCATGTTCTTGGTGAATTTACGCTCACCGGCGTTCCACGCGTGATCAGGCTCCATCTCCAAAGCAGTGGTGACTTCGTCTACAGACATGGTCGGGTGCCCAATGAGCAACCTGACGCTGTAGTAGTACGCAAATTCTTTTTCGATACCGCCTTTGCTCTGCTTATCCAGCATTAATCTGCCCTCTGCTTGGGTATTGGCCGGCTACTGGGTTCCTGACGCGCCGCCTTATCATCATCAACCACCCGACGCCAAACCATCCCACCGAAAGCCAGAAGGCGACGGCCGCGACTATCCAGCTCATCCAATAGATTTTGCGATTCATCCGGCTCCGCCACTTGATTGCGAATTTTCAGTCGAAGTACGGCTCCCCACCCGGCCATTGCACGGCTTGATTCGCCGTACGGTTTTTCAACACCGACTTTACAAAATCGAGCGCACATTCCAAAGCGCTGAGCAGGTCAGAACCGAAGATATTTAGAGGCTCACTCATGAGGCCACGAATATAAACAGGGCAGACTGCCTCAATTTCAGGCTCCGACCACCGAGGGCGTCCAATTTCGATGTAGAGGTCTACCCGGCTTCCCGCTATTGAATCGACAAGCCACAGCTTGCGTTCGATTATCTTGTCAAAGGACATGGGTGACTTCACTCTTGTTGGCATGGCCCGGTCATTTACTGCAAGGCCCCCGCCACCACATTGATGCTGAGCGCCAAAATCAGCATATTGAAGCCGAAGGACAGCACGCTGTGCACCAGCGTGAGCCGGCGCATCTCGCGCGAGGTGACCTGCACGTCGGAGACCTGCGAGGTCATGCCGACCACGTGGGCGTAGTACAGAAAGTCAAAGTAATCCGGGTCCAGCCCACCGGGGAAACACAGGCCTGGGCCGTCGGGCTCGTTGAGTTTTTCTTCGTGGTAATAGCGGTGCGCATAACGAAACGCATAAATCGTCTGCATGAACAGCCAGGAAGCGGCCAGGGCCGCGACGGCGAGCACGATGTGCAGGGTTCGCTCCATGCCCGACAGGTTTTTGGCCTGCTGCATCATCAGCGTGATGGCCGCGACGCAGGCCATGGTGGCCAGCAGCATCAGCAAAAACAGCACGACGCTGGGCTCGTCCTGGGCCTGCGCGCGCTCGCGTGTGCGTTTGGCGTCAAAGCGCACGCACAGCCACCAGGCCAACCCGAGGTAAACGCCGACGCCGGCGCACCAGCCCAGCAGGCCGCAGAACTGCCAGCCCAGGGGCAGCGGCAAGGCCGCCACGATCAATCCCGTGACCAGGCCCAGGGTGAGCCGCTGCGGGCCGGTGGTTTCTGAGAAGTGTTTGCGCATGGGTGCATTGTGGGGCCGGTGGCGCCCCGGCTTCAAGCCCACCTTTCTTTCAAGGCGGGCTGGAAGCACCCATGGTGCGCCGGTACCACTCGTGGAAATGCTGCATGCCGTCTTCCAGCGGCGACTGGTAAGGCCCGGTGTCCGAGGTGCCGCGCGCCAGCAGCGCGCGCCGGCCCGCATCCATGCGCTCGCCGATCTCGTCGTCCTCCCTCGCGGTTTCCATATAGGCGGCGCGGTGCGCTTCAATGAACTCGCGTTCGAAGGCGGCGATCTCTTCGGGGTAATAGAACTCAACGACGTTGACCGTGTCCTGCGGCCCTCTGGGATACAGCGTGGACAGCACCAGCACATGCGGGTAGAGCTCGATCATGTGGGTCGGAAAGTAGGTGACCCAGACCGCGCCGAAATCGGGCGGCGTGCCGGTGCGGTATTGCAGCAGGCGGTCGTGCCAGGCGCTGTAGATGTCGGAGCCTGGTGCGTTGAGCGCTTCGTGCACACCGACGCGCTGCATGCTGTACCAGTCGGCAAAGTCCCAGCTCAGGTCGTCGCAGCTCACAAAGCTGCCCAGGCCGGGGTGGAAGGGCGCGACGTGGTAGTCCTCGAGGTAAACTTCGATGAAAGTCTTCCAGTTGTAGTTGCACTGGTGCACTTCCACGTGGTCGAGCACGTAGTCCGAAAAATCGAACTCCGGCCTTTCGAACAAGGGCGCCATGTCGCGCGCCGGGTCGCGCGGGCCTTCGAACAGCAGGCCGTGGCAGTTGCGCAGGGGAAAGCGCTGCAGGTTCTTGCAGGGTTTTTGTTCGAACTGCGGCGCGCCCAGCAACTCGCCGCTGCTGTTGTAGGTCCAGCGGTGCAAGGGGCAGACGATATTCCCGCCGGCAGCCGCCAGGTTGCCCTTGGGGTTGGCGGGCCCGCTGACGTTGCCGGTCTCGCCGCCCAGGATCAGCGCCTGCCGATGCCGGCAGACGTTGGACAGCAGCTCGACGCCCTGGGGGTTGCGCACCAGTACACGCCCTCCCCCTTCCTGCGCGAGCCTGTGCCAGTCGCCGACCTGCGGCACGGCTTTTTCATGGCCGAGGTAGCGGGCGGACTGGTTGAAGATCAAGGCCTGTTCTCGCGCGAACAAGGCCTCGTCGAAGTAGGCGCTGACGGACAGCTGCGGGTCCGCCGGCATGAGATGCACCAGGCGTGCGATATCGTTCATGGAACTCTCCAGGGCGTGGCGAGGCACACCGGCCTTGACAAAGGCAGGTCCGCATCGCGGAATCAATGACCCGGACTACGAAGGATCGGCCAGCAATCGGGCGATGCGCTTGTCGAGCGGGAGCTTGGGACAGGTGCTGCATTTCTCGCCGTCATGGCGGCGAAAGTAGTGGCAGCACACCTTGCGGTCTAGCGCCAGCGCGGGCGTCCCGTCGCGAGCCCGGTAGGCAAAGAAGCCGCAGCCGCCGGGGATGCCGAGCTGGGCCAGCCATTCCTCCCCCAACGCGGTGACCTCGGCATCCTCCAGAAGGCCAGGCCGGCTGCGGTGCACCAGCAGCAGCGCGCCCAGCACACACTCGGCCTGCAGCCGGTCGGCGGCGCGGGCATGCAGGGCCACCAGGGGCATCAGCGCCGCGCGCGTGGACTGGCACAGGCCGCGCAGCTCGCCGGCCGCCAGGCGCATACGCGAGGCCAGGGCCGCGGCCTTGATGGGCGCATGCGCCGGCAACTGGAAGCCGCTGGGAAAGCCGTCCTCCACCGGTTGCGCCAGGCCGGCGAGCCGCGGGACGTGGGTGTCAAGGTGCGCGGCGATCACGCAGAGGTAGACCGGTTGCCAGATCGCGAGGCCCCAGCAACGCAGCGCCACATAATGCGCACCGGCTTCCGGATAGGCTTGTTCCCAGTGGCGGCACAGCGCCCGCAGGGGGCCTGTGCCGGCGGCGATCTCATCGCCGTGGCGCAGCGCACCGGGCAGCGGCGCATCGCCCTGCTCTCCGCGCAGCGCGGGGGCGATGGAGGCGGCCAGCCGCAACACGCGGGCAAGGTCGGCGTCGGGCACGCAGGCCCATGCCGGCATCGGCGCACCGTCGTGCACCGAATCCCCTGACCGCATGTCAAAACTCATGCGACGCTTTCCACCGCGGTTTCCGCAGCAGGCCGCCTGGCCGCGCGGCGGCGCATGCCGGCGATCGGGTTCACCAGGTTGCCGGCCATCTTGAGGCTGGACGCCGGGTCGGCCAGGTTAACCATCTGCACGTTGTTGCCGAGCTGCAGGCGGTTCAGGCAGGAATGCAAAAACTCGGGCACAAACATGTCGTAGTGCGCGAACTTCGCGGCCATCTCGGGGTGGGCGTCCTGGTAGTCAGAGACGCAGTCGGCCACCGCGCGCCAGAAGTCGTCTTCGGTGCAGCAGGCGTTCTCCACCAGCACCTGGTTGATGTGGCGCAGCACGCCGTCAAACACGTCGATGAAGATGCCGAGCAGCTTGAAGTGGTCGGGCACGTCGACCGCCAGGCGGTCCACGCGCTCGGGCAGCAGCGCCTTGGCCTCGATGTTGAGGATGGCGCATTCCTCGGCGATGTCCTTCATGATGGCGCGCACCGGCACATGCTTGTCGAGCACCAGGATCAGGTTCTCGCCGTGCGGCATGAAGCTCAGGTCGTGTTTGTAGAAGCAGTGCAGCAGCGGCGTCAGGTAGGACTTCAGGTAGCTCTGCAACCAGGCCTTGGCGCCCAGGCCGGAGCGGCGTATCAGCTCGGGCAGCAGCGCGCGGCCGTCCTTGTCGACGTGCAGCAGCGCGGCCATGGTCATCAGGCGCTCGCCGGGCTTGAGCAGCGGCAGCGGGCTTTCACGCCAGAGCGCCGAGAACATTTTTTTGTACGGCGTGTCGGCGGGTATCGCGGCCTCGTAGTAGTGGTTGCGAAAGCCTATGGACGCGACCTCCTGCAGGATGGTGAAGCCGTTGGCGCGCAGGAAGGCGTCGCCGGACACCAGCTTCTTGATGAACTCGTTGATGGCCGGTGTGCCCGACATGTAATACGGCGACAGGCCGCGCATAAAGCCCATGTTGAGGATGGACAGCGAGGTCTTGACGTAGCGCTTGCTGCGGTCGCTGGTGTTGAAGAAGGTGCGTATCGACTGCTGGGCGATGTAGTTGTCGCGGCCGTAGGCCAGGCAGATGATCTTGCGCTGGGCCACGTAGCCGGCGAAGGCAATCGACAGCTTGTTGAACCACTGCCAGGGATGGGCCGGCATGAAGTTGTAGTCGGCCGGGTCGACGCCCAGCGCGGCCACTTCGCGGGTAAAGCCGTCGACGGTTTCCTGCCCGAGTTCTTCGGCCAGCAGCTGTTCGTAGCTGAGCGTGGAGATGCTGGAGAAAGCCGCATGGTCCTTGTGCACGGCCAGCCAGACCACGCGGATGTGCGAGCCGGCTTCGGGGGCGTAGGCCTGGTAGTCGGCCGCGGTGAAACCCAGGCGGCCGTTGTTGGCGACAAACCCCGGATGGCCTTCGGTCATGGCGACTTCAATCGACTGGAAATCGGTGGCGTCGGCCAGCTGGGCGCTGCTGGGCGCGTCGGCCTTCATGCGCTTGTAGGCGCTGCCGAACAGCGTGCTGCTGATCTCGTCGAGGTAGATGGGCAGCAGTTCCTCGCGTATGCCCAGGCGCTGGCGGCACTCGATGATGAACTGCAGGGCGTCCAGCGGCTGCTCGGCGCCCTTGAGGTATTTGTGGATGGATTCGGGCTTGATGAACCAGTGGCGCAGCGCCAGGCGTTGTGCCTCGAACTGGTAGCAGGCGGCGCCGTCATCCGAGAACAGCTGGTACAGCGCAAAGCCGCCGTCGCGCGGGCGCAGCTGTTCGGGCTCGACGATGAGCTCGTGGGCGTATTCGGCGATGGCCTTGCGCAGCAGCAGGCGGTTGGCCTGGGCCCAGGCCTCGGGCGTCAGGTGGGCGGCGAAGCGGGCCGGGTCGTGCGCGATCTGGTGGGCGATGGTGACGTTCATGAATGGACTTCCTCTAGGGTGGCGGCCGTAGCCTGTTCAAAATCCCGCCTGGTGCAAAAGGCGAGGCTGGCGATCTTCTCGGGGAAGACCACATCACGGTCGTAGGCGAAGCCCGCCGACCGGTTCAAGGCATGGACCTTGTGATTGCTGGCGTCGGGCTCGACGACGATGCGCTGCGCGCCCAGGTGTTCGAACATGAAGCGCATCAGCGCATGGAACACGCTGCGCGAGTAGCCGGCGATGCGCCGCTCGGGCGGCCCGATAAAGATGTGCATGCCCAGGTCGCCGGGCCGCACCTCGTAGAAAGTGCGGATGCGGTCCTGCGCGGGGTCGTAGCATTCGGCCAGGAAAGCGGGCCGGCCTTCGTGCCAGACCATGTAGGGCGTGGCACCGCCCGAATCCAGCATGCGCTGGTAGGCCTCGCGGACCTCGGCTTCAGTCTTGTCCTGCATCAGCCAGAAGGCGGCGCGCTCCTGGATGAACCAGCGGTGCAGCGTGGGGATGTCGGCGGGTATGCGCAGCGGGCGGAACACAAAACCGGCTTCGTCGCGGTAAGGCCTGCGTTCGGCATCGGCGCGGCGGTGGAGGGTGTCAATTGGCATGGGCGGGCTCCTTCAAGGTAGCGGCATTGGCGGGTTCATCCAGGTGCCCGGCGCTGGGCACCTTGAGGATCAGGCGGTCCAGCAGCGCGGTCAGCACAAAACCGCCGGCCGCCAGCAGGAAAGGCACATGCAGCCCGTACTGGTTGACGATGGCGCCGGCCGCGAAGGAGGACAGCAGCACACCCATGTTCTGGAAGAAGTTGGTGATGCTGTAGTCCTGCGCATAGCGCTGGGGCGTGGACAGGCGGAACAGGTTGACTTCGAGCTTGACGATGATCTGGAAGAAGGCCCAGCCGTAGAGCACGCGCCCCAGCACGACCAGCAGCGGGTCGGGCGCGGCATGCAGCAGCAGGCCCACGGCGCCCAGCAGCAGGTTGCCCAGCGTGTGGTCGGGCAGGTGGCCGCCGCGCGCGCGTATCCAGCCGTGCAGGCGCAGCGCGACGATGGCCACCACACCGGGGATGGCAAAAGCCATGCCGGACAGCAGCTCGCTGTCGTTGCCGGTGATCTTCTGCCAGTAGAGGGCGAAGAAGGGGCGGATCAGGTAGGCGCTGAAGTCGAACATCAGCATCACCAGCGCCAGCTTCAGGATGGGCAGGCGGGCCAGCAGGCCGACGCGCCTGGCTTCGGTGGCTTCGGCCAGCGCCTGCTCGCCTGTGTTGACGCGGATGATTTTTCCGCTGCGTATCAGGTAGAAGCAGACGGCCATCTGGAAATAGTCGCCGGCGGCCATGGCAAAAATGCTGGCGCGCGGCCCCCAGGTCTGCAGCACAAAGCCGCYCACCACCGCCCCGAAGATGGCGCCGAAGTGCACCACCACCGACAGGATGCCGATGGTGGCGGCGTGCTCTTCCTTGGGCGTCAGACGCATCATGTAGGGGTACATCAGCAGGTAGCTGCTCTTGCACATGAACATCAGCATGGACAGCACCCAGTAGGCCTCGACGGTGGGTGCCCGGTCGCTCAGCAGGCTGAAAGTGCCGGCGGCGAACTGGGTGTAGACCAGCAGGTGCAGCGGCTCGACGCGGCGCGCCACGCGCGCCCAGAAGGGCAGCGTGCACATCACGGCGATGGAGATCGCCGCCACGTAGGCGCCCACGTGCACGGGGCTGTCGATGCCGTAACGCGCGCTGAAGAACTGCGGGTAGAAGGGAATCAGGATGGCGTCGCTGATGACGGCGAGCACCGTCATGGTGATGATGTGGAATCTGAGGTTCATGTTTGCTGTGCGCCTCAAGCCTCAGAGCAGGACGAAGTCCGCGGTGGACGGAATGGTGAAATCCTGGATCGCGACGCGCCGCTCTATCTTGTAGTGCTCGACGCCGGTCAGCTCGCGCAGGATGTAGGAGTTGCGGTAGCAGCTCATGCCCAGGTCCTGGTTGGTCATGCCGTGGGTGTGCTGGCCGGCGTTCTGCACGAAGATCTCGCCGCCGTTGAAGTCGGCGGCATAGTTGCGCGCCAGCCGGTAGCGGCCCTGCTCGTCCCAGCGCAGGCGGTGGCGTATGCCGTCGACGAAGGCCGGGATGTTCTCGCGGTAGCCGGTGGCGAAGACCAGGCCCTCGCTGCGGTGCGCGTAGCGCGCCTCGTTGTCGAGCTGGCGGAACTCGATCTCGTAGCAGCCGTCCGCCGCGTCGTAGCGGCAACCCTGCAGTTCGCAGTTGGTGATCAGGTGGGTGCGCAGCGGCCCCTGCTTTCGCTTGTCGTCGAGCAGGTCGTAGATCTGGTTGATCAGGCTGGCGTTGACGCCCTTGTAGAGGCTGTCCTGCGCGCGCACGATGCGCTCCTTCTTGCCGTCGTCGAGGTTGTAGAAGTAGTCGATGTAGTCCGGGGAGAACATCTCCAGCGTGAGCTTGGTGGTCTCCATCTGGAAGAAGCGCGAGGAGCGGGTGATCCAGGTCAGGCTGTAATCGTGCGCTTCAGCCTCTTTCAGCAGGTCGTGGTAGACCTCGGCGGCGCTCTGGCCGCTGCCGACAATGGTGATGGAGCGTTTTTTCTGCAGCTCGGCCTTGCTGGTGATGTAGTCGGCGGTGTGCAGGTAGCGGTGGCCTCCGGGCGCGCAGCAGGCCGGGAACAGCGGCCGGGAGCCGACGCCCAGCACCAGCTTGCGGCAGCGCATGATGAAAGGCTCGCGCTGCGGCCCCTGCACGCCGGTCACCACGTAGCAGCCGGATTCGGCGTCGTGGACGATCTCCTGCACGTCGTATTCGAAGCGCGCCTTGGACAGCCGCGCGGCAGCCCAGCGGCAGTAGGCGTTGTACTCGGCGCGCGTCAGGTAAAAACTTTCGCGGAAGTAGTAGGAGTAGATCTTCCCTTCTTCCTTGCAGTAGTTCAGGAAGCTGAAGTAGCTCTTGGGGTCCGCCAGGCTGACCAGGTCGGCCAGGAAAGGGTTTTGCAGTGTGGTGTTGTCGATCAGCATCCCGGGATGCCAGTTGAACTCCGCGTTGCGCTCCAGGAAAACCGCGTTCAGCCCGGCGATGGGCTCGGCGAGGCAGGCCAGGCTCAGGTTGAAGGGCCCCAGCCCGATCGCGACGAAGTCATAAATATTCTTGTTCATTGCACTCAGCTCCCTGATGGAATGGCGCGCCGGGCGGCGGCCATGATGGTGAAAAGAATGCACGCGGCCGGCGGCCAAGCCGGCCGCGCTGCTACCACTGGTAGGTCACGGTCGCGGCCATGCTGCGCGCATCACCCCAGTAGCAGTACTGCTGGCTCAGGCACGAAGCCACGTAGCTTTTGTCGAAAAGGTTGTTGACGCTCAGGCGCAGGTTGGCGCCCTTGAACGAGGGGTTCAGCTGGGCCAGGTCGACGCGCAGCATCAGGTCCACCAGCGTGTAGGGCGGCACTTTCATGCTGTTGGCGTTGTCGACCCAGCTGGAGCCCACGTAGCGCACGCCGGCACCCATGGTGTAGCCCGGCGTGAAGTTCCAGTCGCCCCAGACCGAGGCCATGTGGCGCGGCGCCTGGTAGGGCGTGTTGCCGGTGAAGCCGTCCGAGGACTCGGTGAACTTCATGTCGGTGTAGGTGTAGCTGGCGATCACCGATACGCTGCGGCTCAGCTTCGAACGGGCCTCCAGCTCGAGGCCGCGCGAGCGCACCTTGCCCGTGGGCTCATAGTAGAAGACGCCCACCGGACGCGTGGCGACATTTTTTTGCGACAGCTCGTACACCGCCGCCGACAGCAAGGTGTTGGAGTCCTTGGGCTGGTAGCGAATGCCGACCTCCAGCTGTTTTGTCTCGGCGGGTTGCAGGTTGTTGCCCAGCCGGTCGTTGCGCAGGCTGGGGTTGAAGCCGTCGGAGTAGCCCACATAGGGCGCGAGGCCGTTGTCGAACAGGTAGACAACGCCGGCCCGCTTGGTGAACTTGGAGCCGCTCCACTGCGCCGGGGTGCCGGTGCCGTACTGGTTGGAGGCCTTGGCCCAGTCCATGCGGCCGCCCAGGGTGAAGCGCCAGCGGTCCAGTTCGGTCTGGTTTTGCAGGTAGAGGCCCGTCTGTTCAAGCTTCCGGTCTATGGGGTCGCTGGTCACGCCGGTCAGGCCCGGGGCGCCGTAGCTGGGGTTGAGCACATTGATGGGCAGCGCGCTGCCCGATTCCCAGCTGCCGCTGACGCGGCGCTTCTGGTAGTCGAGCCCGGCCAGCACGGTGTGCTTGAGCGAACCGGTCTGGTAGCGGCCCTCGAGCTGGTTGTCTATGGTGTTGCCGCGCGTCGATTCGTTGGCGCCGGAATAAAAGCGGGTCAGCTCGTTGGCGCTGGCCCAGCCAAAGCCGTAGATCTGGCGCAGCGTGGTGTCTGCCCTCACGTGGCGGAAGTTCTGCCGGAACTTCCAGGCGTCGTTGAAGGCGTGCTCGAACTGGTAGCCGAGGAAGCGCTGGTTTCGCTGGTATTTCTCGACGCTGGGATCCCCATCAAAAAAGTAACGCGATATCAGGCGGCCGTTGTGGCCGGCATTGAGGCTGGCGTCCGCCGGCACGCCGCTGTGGTAGCTGCCCTCGGGGTCGTCCTGCAGGTAGGCCTGCAGCAGCAATCGCGTGTCCGTGGACGGGTTGATCGCCAGGGAGGCGGCCAGCGCCTGGCGCTCTTCCTTGACCGTGCTGAACTGCGAGTCGAGCGAGCGCGCCAGCGCCGTCACGCGGAACGCCATCACGCCGTCCTTGTCAATGGGTCCGGAAAGATCGACGGCGGCTTCGCGGCGGTTGCGGTTGCCGACCGTGAGCTGCACTTCACGGTAGGGCTGGTACTGCGGCGTCATGCTGGTCAGCGCCACCAGGCCGCCCGGCGATGCGCGGCCGTACAGCACCGAGGCCGGGCCGCGCACCACGTCGATGCGCTCCAGGAAATACGGGTCGACCTGCATGGAGGTGTAGCTGCCCTGGTCGCTCAGCATGCGCAGGCCGTCGAGCAGCGTGCTGTCCACGCTGCTGTCCTTGAAGCCGCGCAGGGCCACGTAGTCGTAGCGATTGGAGGAACCGACCAGCCCGGTGAAAACGCCGGGTGCGTAATTCAAGGCCTCGGGAACGCTGCGCGGCTTCTGGTCTTCAAGCTGCTGCTTGGTGACCACCGAGATCGACTGGGGCGTCTCGATGATGGGCGTGTCGGTCTTGGAGCCCGAGGCGCTGCGCCTAGCAATATAGCCGTTGCCGCCACTGGTGGCGGTCTCC
The DNA here is from genome assembly GCF_056405595.1 of Polaromonas sp. P1_G1. Classification (NCBI taxonomy): domain Bacteria; kingdom Pseudomonadati; phylum Pseudomonadota; class Betaproteobacteria; order Burkholderiales; family Comamonadaceae; genus Polaromonas; species Polaromonas sp. P1_G1. The sequence continues at coordinate 137,145 of NZ_JBFUBU010000008.1, read as the reverse complement.
TCCGCGCCGGCCGTCACGGTGACCACCGGCAAAGTCTGGGCGCCCGGCGTAGCCGAAGCGGCCTTCACGACAAACACATTGCCGTCTATGCTCGCCGCCAAGCCGCTGCCGGCCAGCAGCCGGTCCAGCGCCTGTTGCGGCGTCAACCGGCCGGACACCGCGGGCGCAGTCTTCCCGGCCACCAGCGCGGGCTGCACCATCAATTCGAGCCCGGCCTGCTGCGCCAGGTTGTTGAGCGCCTGGGCCAGGGGCTGCGCCCCCATGCTGATCTGCAGGGGGGTGGCGGCCCGCGCGCCGGCGGCGCTCTGTGAATAAACCACCGGGCTGCCGAGGGCCATAACGAGGGCCAAAGGGGGCAGGTGGAAGCGGGAACGAGGCATGCGTGCAATCTCCGGAAGAAGGGTTAAATGGGGTTCAAATAAGAATCCTTCTCATGTAGACGCATGGGGTTTGGGAAACCCTAGGTCGGGCGCAAAGTTTTTTTTGCGCCGCGAATCGATGGGTTTGATCGCCGGCGAATGGCCGGCTGGTGGCCGGCTAGTGGCCGGCGGAGACGATCTCGGCTTCGCCGTCGCGTTCGCGCAGCCGCACGGGCAGGACCTGCGGCAGGATGCGCGAGAAGTTGTCGAGACGGCGTGGGTCGAAGGTGCCGGTGATGCGCAGCGCGGCGACAGCGGGCTCGCGCACAGTGAGGTTCACCGCGCCGTAGCGGCCGAACTCGGCCAGGGCCTGGTGCAGCGGCGTGTCGTCAAAACTGACGCGGCTTTCGCGCCAGGGCGCGATGCCCGCGGCGGGGACGGCGGACACGGCGCCCAGCAGGCCCGTCATGTCGCTGGCAATCTGCTGGCCGGCGAGGAGTTCAACGCCGGCATCGCCCGCCGAAGACCGTTCGGCGCGCGCCACGCGCACCCGCCCTTCTTCCACGGCAACCTGGACGCCGGCGCGGCCCGGAACGCCGGGTGTGTAGCGCACCGAAAAGCGCGTGCCGACGACGGTGATGCGCAAGGGACCGGCCAGCACGTCGAAGGGTCGCGCCGGATCGCCCTTGACCTGGAACATGGCCTGACCCTGCGGCAGGCGGACCTCGCGGCGCCCGCGGTAAATCGCCACCTCGGCGCTGGTCAAAGTGTCCAGCCTCAGGCGGCTGCCTTCGGGCAAGGTCACCTCAAGCTGCTGGCCGCGCGCGGTGGCAAATGTCTGCGTGAACAGGGCTTGCTGCTGCCACAGGCCCCAGGCCAGGTAGCCGCCGCAGGAGACCATGAGCGCCACGGCGGCCAGTGCGCCTTGCGGCGCCCAGGTGGACAGTTCGCGCCACCAGGGCTGCCGGCGCGGTGCGGCGGCAGCCTTGTCGTCGGCGAGGTTTTGCCTCAGCGTGCGCAGGCCTTCCGCCGGCAGCGCATCAAGCGCGCGCCAGTCGTCCTGGTGGCGCGCGAAGGCCGCGAAGTGGGCGCTATCCGCTGCCAGCCAGGCCTGGAATGCGGCCTCGTCCGCCGCAGCCAGCAGCCCGCCGGCGCGCCGCACGAACCAGTCCAGCGCCGCTTCGTCGGGGTCAGTGGACGGTGCGGCTGGCGGGTGGGCTGGCGGCGGGATGGTCATGATGTGCTTATCGGCTCTTGGATGTAGACGCACGAGCACAGCAAAACCCTAGGCCGGGAAAGTAAGAACGCATACAAAAAGTCATTCGCGGGCAGATTTTCTTCTTCGAAGCTTGGGGGCGGGGGCGGCAACAGGCGTTCCGGCTAGCCCATCCCTGCATCGCCTGCAGGCATCCATGGCCAGTTTGATGTGCTGCTCGACCATCTTGCGCGAGATGCCCATCTGCTCGGCCACCTCCGAATGCGGCAAGCCGTCGAACTTGTGCAGGATAAAGGCCTCGCGGCAGCGCAAAGGCAGGGCATCGATGGCGGCCAGCAAGGCGTTCACTCCCTGCGCTGACGACGCGGCGGCATCGGGCTCAGAGGCCTCCGGTGCCGCGAGATTGTCGAGCTCGGCGGCCGAGGCCTCGGCGTCCGGGTGCAGGGCCTCGCCGCGCACTTCGCTGCGGCGGTGCTGGTCGATCTGCAGGTTGCGCGCCGTGCGGTAAAGCAGCGCGCGCGGCTCGGGCACCGCCTGGCCGGAATGCTGGACCGCCAGGACGCGCGCATAACTCTCCTGCACGACGTCAGCCGCGGCATCGCGGTTGCGCACCGTGCGGGAACAGAAGTTCAGCAGTTCTTGGTAATAGCGCTCAAGCACAGGTCGGTCAATGCCATGGGAAGTGACGAACCCCTCCAAGCGGCAGACGAGATGTGGCGGTGGCTGACCAGGCGCGCGCGTCGTAGATGGGAATTATTCTCATTATGGCCGAAGCGCGTCAATGCGCTCCAGTTCGGGGCGCCTCGTTACCTTTGATACCAGCGCCCTGCCCTGCTGCCAAAATCAAAATCGCATGCGGGTCGCCGGAGTGGCCGGGATTCGAACCCTCGTCCCTCAGCGTGACAGGCGGCTTTTGGCGATTCCCTGGATGTTTACTGCCGGATTCTTCCGTTCCCGCTGATGATGGTCATCTCCACGAAGCGCGAACCATTGCGCATTCCCGGCCGAAATCCGATGACGTATCCTCCGAGGTCAAAGCTTTCCAGTCCATCCAAAGCGGAAGCAAAACCTTCACGGGTCACACGCGCGCCTTGCCGCCGAGCGGCTTCAACGATCACCTTTGCAGCGATGAAGCCTTCCATCATGGCGTAGCTGATCGGAACATCCTGCGCTCCTGCCGTTGCCGCGATGTCGTTGAATTCCTTGGAAAGCCGGTTAGTCATTTTGTAGGGGCTGGGCGTGACCTGGGCGATCGCGATGCCTTGCATCTGCTCTTCTGACAGCCGTTTCGACATCTGCTCAATGTCCGCGCCCGAATGCGCGAACAGTTGGGCCGTTCCCCCGGCTGAACGGTATTTCTCAACAAAGCTGGAAGCAGCGCCGCCACTGGCAATCATGATGATCGCCTGCGGTGCTGCCTGCAGCATGGCGTCGGCGGCGGCGCTCACGCGGCTGGTTCCAACGTCATAACCCGCCGTTTGCACGATCTTGGCCTTGGCATTCGCCGCGGCTTCCTGTGCGGCGGCGATGAGTGGTGCAGCGCCGGCGCCGTTTTCGTAAAACAAGCCAAGCCGGGTGATTCCGACCGTGGCCAGGTGCGCCGTGATTCTCGTAAGTTCGTCCCGCAATGTGGCACGCACGCCGTAAAGTTGTGGAGCGTCCAGATTCAATTCGGTCGCGCGGAAGCCGACCAGCACGATGCGCTCGCGCTCAAAGACGCCCGCGCTGATCAGTTGAGCGATATTGCGGCTTCCAAAGTAGCCGGCAAGCACCACCGGCTTGTCCTCGGCCAGAAGCGCGCGTGTCTGGGTGAGTGTTTCATCGGGTCGCCCGGCGTCGTCGCGGCGGGCCAGGGTGAAGGTGTTTCCGTTGACCCCACCGGCCTTGTTCACAGCGTTGAAATGCAACAGCATGCCGGCCGCGTAGGCGCGGCCCTGGCTCGCGTCGATGCCGGTCAACGGCGCCACCTGGCCGACGACAAGCTGCGCGGCCAGCACGGACGACGTTATGCCGCCTGCGATGACCAAGCCCGCCAGGCGGGCGATCCACTGACCAGTTCTCATTTCCAGTTTCCTTCACGAGGTCCAACCCGCACGTGCAACGCTCAATCGACCCGGATGTTGGAGCGCATAACGACCGCGCGCATGCGGGGGAGTTCGTTTTCAATGCGCGCCGCAACCGCGGAAGCGGGTTCCCAGGCTTGCTCGAGTCCGTTGGCGACGAGCTTGTCGCGGATCTCGGGATCCTTCATGGTGTCGGCCAGCGCCTTCTGCAGTTTGGCTTTCACGTCCGCCGGCAAGCCCTTGGGCGCGGCAATGGCGAGCCAGGAATCGGCCGAGAAGCCGGTGAAGCCGCTCTCCGCAACGGTCGCCACGGTGGGCATTTGTGTCGCGCGGCTCGCGCCGGTGACGGCGATGGCCTTGATCTTCGGCTTCGCCGCCTTCAGCTGCGGCAGCGCCGCTGCGACGGTGTCAATCGCGAACGGGATCTGGCCGGCCATCAAGTCGGTCATTGCCGGCGCGCTGCCCTTGTAAGCGATGTGCTGCAGCTTGATGCCGGCGGTGCTCCAGAGCAATTCGCCGGCGAAGTGTCCCGTGGTACCGTTGCCGAAGGAGCCGTACACGTACTTGTCCGGTGCGCGTTGCACCGCCGCGATCAACTGCTTCAGGTCGTTGATTGGGACATCGACGTTAGCCAGCAAAACCAGGGGAACGCGCGCCACCATCCCGACAGGCTCGAAACTCTTGATCGGGTCGTAAGGCAGCTTGGGCATGAGTGCCGGGTTGACCGTGAAGGTCGATCCCGAGCTGATCAGCAGCGTGTAGCCGTCCGGCGCCGCCTTGGCGACGTATGCGGCACCGACGATGGTGCCGGCGCCCGGGCGATTGTCGATGACCACAGGCTGCCCCAGGCGCTCGCCCAGCTTTTTGGCAACCAGGCGTCCGGCGATGTCGGTGGCGCCACCCGGTGGAAAAGGGATGACCAGTTGGACCGGCTTGGACGGATAGCCCTGCGCGTGGACGCCGGACCAGGGGGCCAGCAAGACCAGCGCCATGGCCAGGAAGAAGCGCTTCTCATACCTTGGTTTCATCATCGCATTGCTCCTCTTTGATACGGCATGGGCCGCGTTGAAAGAAAGTCTATCGCCGAGGCCGTATAACAGGGTTGCAATATGATCGATTTTTTAGATTAAATATTTGAAGAATCCGATAAAAAATTTTCAAAAATTGTTTTAAAAAATAATTTAAAGAAATAAAAATTCGTTTACAGAATGAAACGATTACCCGGTGCCTGACCTGGGCCGGGTCGATCGCACGATCCTGCGCCTGCTCCAGCGCGATGCATCGATCTCCAATGTGGCCCTCTGGTGGCCAAGGTGCACCTGAGCCCCGCTGCCTGCTTGCGCCGCGAGGAGCGCCTGAAATCAATGGGCTCGGTGCAGCGCATCATCGCGCTGCTCAACCCTGTTTCGCTGACCTTGGCATGCAGGTCGTGATCGATGGGTGAGTTCCACTATTTCGTTACCGTCCAAACGCAGGGACACGAAGGCCGAAAACGAAAAAAGGGCCTGCAAGAAATCTTGCAGGCCCTTTTCGGATTTTGGCGGAGTGGACGGGACTCGAACCCGCGACCCCCGGCGTGACAGGCCGGTATTCTAACCAACTGAACTACCACTCCTGGTAGTGACAACATTCGCTCTTTCGAGCCAAGTCGCTGGCCCTTGCGGGACTGCGGTTGTCAACTTGCGCCTTGGGCATCACACGAGGTGATGAATGCTGGCGACCCTAAGGGGATTCGAACCCCTGTAGCCACCGTGAAAGGGTGGTGTCCTAGGCCTCTAGACGATAGGGTCAAAACCTTGGAATTTCCGGACGGGCTTTTGTGATGACACAAAGTCCCGGCTAACTTCAAATTCTTCGCGACAAACTTTGGTGGAGGTAAGCGGGATCGAACCGCTGACCTCTTGCATGCCATGCAAGCGCTCTCCCAGCTGAGCTATACCCCCTTCAAACTATTGCAAGTTGCCCTGCAATTGTGTCGAGCCTTGAATTATAGCCCGAAAATTTGCTCTTTTTCAAATCCTCAGACAAGCTTGAGCCGGGAGACCACATCTTCGCGTTTCATGAGCTCCAGAATCGCGTCGAGTGACGGCGTCTGCGGCGTGCCCATCACGAGCACGCGCACCGGCATCGCGAGCTGCGGCATCTTCAGGCCGGTGTCGGCCAGCACCTGCTTGATGGCCGCGGAAATCGCGGCCTTGTTCCACTCGGCGCTGCCCAAGGCTTCGGCGAGTTTGGCGAGCGCGGGGCGCACGGCATCGGTCACGTGCGTGGCCAGGTCTTCGGCGCCGGGCTGACCGCCGGTGACCAGGCGCTGCAGCCAGCCGGCGAGTTCCACCAGCGTGCTGCAGCGGTCCTTGAAGAGGCCGCAGCCGCGTGCGATCCATGCGGCGTCCTGGCCCGTGACGCCCTGCGCCGCGAGGAAAGGTGTGACCGCTTCGGCGAGCTTGTCGTCGGACATGGCCTTGAGGTGCTGGGCATTGACCCAGCGCAGCTTGGCTTCGTCGAACTGCGCGGCGCTCTTGCCGAGATGGTCGAGGTTGAACCACGAGATGAACTGTTCGCGGCTGAAGATCTCGTCGTCGCCGTGGCTCCAGCCCAGGCGCGCCAGGTAGTTGACCATGGCGTCGGGCAGATAGCCTTCGGCGGCGTACTGCGTGACCGGCTTGGCGCCGTTGCGCTTGCTGAGTTTTTCACCCTGCTCGTTGAGCACGGTCGGCAAATGGGCATAGACCGGCGGCTCCTTGCCCAGGGCCCTGAAGATGTTGATCTGGCGCGGTGTGTTGTTGACGTGGTCGTCGCCGCGTATCACGTGGGTCATCGCCATGTCGATGTCGTCGACCACCACGCAGAAGTTGTAGGTCGGCGTGCCGTCGGGCCGCGCGATGACCAGGTCGTCGAGTTCGTCGTTGCTGATCTCGATGCGGCCCTTGACCTTGTCGTCCCACACCACGCTGCCGCCTTGCGGGTTCATGAAGCGCAGCACCGGCTGCACGCCTTCGGGCACGGGCGGCAGGGTCTTGCCGGGGGCGGGGCGCCAGGTGCCGTCGTAGCGCGGTTTTTCCTTGGCGGCCATCTGCTTTTCGCGCAGGGCGTCGAGCTCGGCCACGCTCATGTAGCAAGGGTAGACCAGGCCGTCTGCGCGCATCTGCGCGAGCACGGCCTTGTAGCGGTCCATGCGCTGCATCTGGAAGAACGGGCCCTCGTCGTGGTTCAGGCCCAGCCAGCGCATACCTTCGATGATGACGTCGACGGCCTCCTGGCTGGAGCGCTCCACGTCGGTGTCCTCGATGCGCAGGATGAAGTCGCCGCCAGTGGCGCGGGCAAAGGCCCACGGGTAGAGCGCTGAGCGGATGTTGCCGAGGTGGATGAAGCCGGTCGGTGAAGGGGCGAAGCGGGTGCGGGTCTTTTGCGTCATGGGAACTGTCATGCGATGAGGCTGAGGCCGCGGGAAAGGTCGGCCTTGATGTCGTCCACGTGGTCCAGCCCGACGGCCACGCGCACCAGGCCCTGGCCTATGCCGGCGGCCTGGCGCTGCTCTTCGCTGAGGCGCCCGTGCGAGGTGGTGGCCGAGTGGCTGATGATGGTTTTGGTGTCGCCCAGGTTGGTGGCGATGCTGAGTACCTGCGTGCTGTTGATCACCTGGAAGGCATTGGCGCGCGCCGTTTCCGGCGTGTCGCCGCGCACGTCGAAGGACAGCACCGCGCCGCCCAGGCCGGACTGCTGGCGCATGGCCAGTTCGTGCTGCGGATGCGATGCCAGGCCCGGGTAGTACACACGCTTCACGGCGGGCTGTGTCTCCAGCCATTTCGCAACGGCCAGCGCGTTGGCGCTCTGGGCCTGCATGCGGATGCTCAATGTCTCCAGCCCCTTGAGCACCACCCAGGCGTTGAAGGGCGCCAGCGTCATGCCGGCGGTGCGCACGATGGGCCCGAACACGTCGACGATCAGCTTGGACGGGCCGCAGAGCGCGCCCGCCATCACGCGGCCCTGGCCGTCCAGGTATTTGGTGCCCGAATGCATGATGAGGTCGGCGCCGAATTCCACCGGGCGTTGCAGCGCCGGCGAGCAAAAGCAGTTGTCAACGGCCAGCAAGGCGCCCACGCTGTGCGCCAGGTCGGCCAGCGCCCGGATGTCGCAGACCTCCGTCAGCGGGTTAGTCGGCGTTTCGGCGAACAGCAGCTTGGTGCCGGGACGCAAGGCGGCCTTCCACTCGCTGATGTCGGTCTGCGAGACAAAGGTGGTCTCAACGCCGAACTTGCCGAACTCGCGGCCTATCAGCGCAATCGTCGAGCCGAACATAGAGCGCGAGCAGATCACGTGGTCGCCGGCCTTGAGCAGGCCCATGCACATCATGAGGATGGCGCCCATGCCGGTAGAGGCGCCAATGGCAGCTTCCGTGCCCTCAAGCGCGGCGAGGCGGCGCTCGAAACTCGTGACCGTGGGGTTGGAGGTACGGCCGTAGGTGTAGCCTTCCGTCGGATCGGCAAAGCGCCGCGCCGAGGTCTCGGCATCGGGCTGCACAAAACCGCTGGTCAGGTACAGCGCTTCGGAGTTTTCGCCGTGCTGGCTGGGCTCCAGCGCCACGCGCACGGCCAGCGTGTCGCGGTGCAGGTTGTCGGGCAGTTTTCTTTTTGTCATGCTCAGGCTTCTTGCGGATTGGGCAGCGCCAGGCGGGACACATCGACGTCGCTGTCCTCGCCGATCTTCTCGGCGGTGTCGGCGCGCTGGGAGTTCATCGCGGCAATGGTTTCGGCCGTGACGTCGCCGGTGATGTAGACGCCGTCGAAGCAGGAAGCGTCAAAGCCGTCGAGCTTGCCGTTGAGCGAGCCGATGGCGCGTTTCATGCCCTCGACGTCCTGGTAGATCAGCGCGTCGCAGCCTATGACTTCACGGATTTCCTCGATGGTGCGGCCGTGCGCCACGAGTTCGCCGGGCGTAGGCATGTCGATGCCGTAGACGTTGGGAAAGCGCACGGGCGGCGCGGCGCTGGCCAGGTAGACCTTTTTGGCGCCGGCGTCGCGCGCCATCTGCACGATTTCGCGGCTGGTGGTACCGCGCACGATGGAGTCGTCGACCAGTAGCACGTTGCGGCCCTTGAACTCGCTGGCGATCACGTTGAGCTTCTGGCGCACGGATTTCTTGCGCACGCCCTGCCCCGGCATGATGAAGGTGCGGCCCACGTAGCGGTTCTTGACGAAGCCCTCGCGGTAGGGAATGCCCAGCAGGTGCGCCAGTTGCGTGGCGCTGGGGCGGCTGGATTCCGGGATCGGGATGATCACGTCGATCTCGCTGGGCGGCACGGTGGAGACCACGCGCTTGGCCAGCGTCTCGCCGAGGTTCAGGCGCGCCTGGTAGACCGAGATGCCGTCCAGCACTGAGTCGGGGCGTGCCAGGTAGACGAATTCAAAGATACAGGGGTTGAGCTTTGCATTCGGCGCGCACTGCTCGGCGTGCACCACGCCTTCCATGTCCACGTACACGGCCTCGCCCGGCGCGATGTCGCGCTCGAACTGGTGCGAGGTGCCTTCCAGGGCCACCGATTCGCTGGCCACCATGACGGTGTCGCCACTTTCGTTCTGGCCGCGGCCTATGCACAGCGGGCGGATGCCAAAGGGGTCGCGGAAGGCCAGCAGGCCGTGGCCGGCGATCAGCGCGACGACGGCGTAGGAGCCCTTCACGCGCTTGTGCACGCCGCGCACGGCGGCGAACACGTCGACGGGTTTGAGCGGCAGGCCGCGCGTGGTTTTTTCAAGCTCATGCGCCAGCACGTTGAGCAGCACTTCGGAGTCGCTGTCGGTGTTGATGTGGCGGTGGTCGGTATTGAAGAGCTCGGCCTTGAGTTCGGCCGCGTTGGTCAGGTTGCCGTTGTGCGAGAGCACCAGGCCGAAAGGCGCGTTGACGTAAAAAGGCTGGGCCTCGTCTTCGCTGTAGGCGTTGCCAGCCGTCGGGTAGCGCACCTGGCCCAAGCCCACCGTGCCCGGCAGCGCGCGCATGTTGCGGGTGCGGAACACGTCGCGCACCATGCCCTTGGCCTTGTGCATGTAGAACTTGCGCCCCTGCTGCGTGACGATGCCCGCCGCATCCTGGCCGCGGTGCTGCAGCAGCAGCAGGCCGTCATAGATGAGCTGGTTGACGGGGGCTTTGCTGACGACGCCGACTATCCCGCACATGGTGTTCCGATCATGATGAGTTGACTCTTCAAAGTTAGGTTAAATATTTCGCAAACTGTTCGGGCAACACCGGCTTCAGGGCTTTGAGCGTGGCCGCCAACACCGGCGCGCCCTTTGATTCCCGCCACCAGTCGCTGGTTTTCAGCGCCGTCATGTCGATCACGACGGTCGCGGCCAGCAACAAAATCACGCCGCGCAGCACACCAAACGCGGCGCCCAGCACGCGGTCAATGGGCGCCAAGCCGACGGCGGCCACCAGCTTCTTGACCAAAAACGCCAGCAGCCCCGCCGCGAACACCGAGGCGATGAAGATCAGCACAAAGGCCGCCGCATAGCGCACCGGGTCGGCCGCCGACTGCAGCGGCAGCCGGGTGGCCAGGTCAGGCGCAAACCATTGCGCCACAAAAAACGACACGACCCAGCCCAGCACCGACAACACCTCGTACACCAACCCGCGCCATGCGCCCAGCAGCATGGAAAAAACCAGCACTCCCAGCAAAATCCAGTCAACAGCCGTCACGAGTCAAGCAGCTACGTTACTTACAAGGTCAGGATGGCGGCCGGTAAATCAAGGCTCTTGATTTTTCCGGCCGCTTTTTCAGCCTCGGCCTTGGTGGCGAACGGCCCCACACGGACCCGTATGCGCTTGCCGTCCTTGGTTTCTGCGACTTGCGTATAGGTTTTCAGCCCGGCTTTTTCGAGCTTCAGGCGCGCCTCGCGCGCTTTGGCGACGTCGGCAAAGGCGCCCACCTGCACCACCAGCCGGCCTTCGGCCTCGGCGGCGGCCGGTTTGGCGGCGGCCGGCGGCGTGCTGCCGTTGAGCAGCGCGCTGGCGCGGGCGGCATCGGCATTGGCCACGGGTTTGGGTTCAGGCTTAACGGGCGGCTTGGGCTCAGGTTTGGCCGCAGGTTTTACCTCGGGCTTGGCTTCGGGTTTGACAGCCGGCGCAGACGCTGCAGCGGCAGGTTTGGACGGCAGGATTTCTTCCTTGGGCGCCAGGCTCGCGGCTGCGGCCACTTTGTCAGCGGGCGCGGGAGGCGTGGGAGCAGGTGCCGTCGGCGCGGGGGCCGTGGCGGTCGGCGCTGCCGGCACGGCAAGCGGCTTGACCGTACCCTTGCCGGGAATTTCGATGGGGATGTCGACCGGGATGGGCCGGGGCTGGGTGTCGAACAGCAGGGGGAAACCCACCACGCCGATCAGCACCAGCACGGCCGAGCCGATCAGGCGGTGCTTGGCGCGCTTGCGCATCACTTCCACGCTTTCCGGTTGAGCGGCTGGCCCGGCGTTGGGGGCAGTGCTGGAGCCGCCCCGGCGGAAGTTGAAAAACGGCATGGTGTGGCTTGAATCCGATAAGGGGTGACGTTAGCGGTGAACGTGGGCTCCAGGCCCTGCGGAACACCCGGCCGGGCCGGTGTGTACTGCTTCAGCTGGCCAGGTGCGGGGCCGAAAGACGCGGCACGCCGTCCTTCAAAATACCGCCCACCGTGTAGAACGAGCCGAACACAACGATTCTATCAGCGGGGGTTGCGGCCTTGACCGCCGCCTGCAGCGCCGCTTCGGGGGACGGATGGGTGCTGGAGGTGGCGTCGGGCCGGGTGTTGGCCGCCGTCCAACGCGCCTGCAAATCCGCCGCCGTGGCGGCCCGCGGCGTCGGCAGGTCGGTGAAATACCACTTGTCGATGAGCGGCGCGACGCGCGCCAGCATGGGCGCGAGGTCCTTGTCGGCCATGGCGCCGAACACCGCATGGGTGCAGGGGTAAAAACCCATGGCGTCGAGGTTTTCGGCCAGCGCGGCCACCGAATGTGGGTTGTGCGCCACGTCCAGCACCAGCGTGGGCTGGCCGGGCACGATCTGGAAGCGCCCCGGCAGTTCGACCATGGACAGGCCGTTGCGCACCGCCTGGGCCGTGACCGGCAGGCGGTCGCGCAGCGCCGTCAGCGCCGCCAGCACACCCGAGGCATTGACCAGCTGGTTGGCGCCGCGCAGCGCCGGGTAGGCCAGGCCCGCATACCGGCGCCCGCGGCCGGCCCAGCCCCACTGCTGCTTGTCGCCCGAAAAATTGAAGTCCGTGCCAAAGCGCCACAAATCGGCGCCCACCGCGGCGGCATGGTCCACCACGCTTTGCGGCGGCACCGGGTCGCTCACGATGACCGGCTTGCCGGCGCGCATGATGCCGGCTTTTTCGCGGCCTATGCTTTCGCGGTCCGGTCCCAGGTACTCCATGTGGTCCAGGTCTATGCTGGTGATCACCGCGCAGTCGGCGTCCAGCATGTTGACAGCATCCAGCCGCCCGCCCAGGCCGACTTCGAGGATGACGACGTCCAGCTTCGCATCCGCCAGCAGTTGCAGGATGGCCAGGGTGGTGAATTCGAAATAGGTCAGCGAAATCGCCTCGCCCTGCGTGCGGGCCGCCTCGACGCGCGCGAACTGTTTCACCAGGTCGGCGGCGCTGACGATATCGCCGCGCACACGGCAGCGCTCTTCAAAATGCACCAGGTGCGGCGAGGTGAAAACGCCGGTGCGGTAGCCGGCCTCCAGCAAGATGGCCTCGAGCATCGCGCAGGTCGAGCCTTTGCCGTTGGTGCCGGCCACCGTGATGATGGGGCAGTCAAAGGCCAGGCCCATGCGTTTGGCGACGGCGCTGACACGCGTCAGGCCCATGTCTATGCCGACAGGGTGCAGGTGCTCGCAGTAGGCCAGCCAATCTTCAAGAGTGTTGAGGTTTTGCATACAGGCCCGAATTGTCGCGCACGGGCCAAAACCTTGGGCTCAGCGGGCAAAGCGATCGGTTGCGGCGACTAATCTATGCAGGATGCCAGGCTCGCTAAAGGCATGGCCGGCATCGGCGACCAGCTGGAAATCGGCCTCGGGCCAGGCGCGGTGCAAGTCCCAGGCGGTTTTGGCCGGCGTGGCCACGTCGTAGCGGCCCTGCACGATCACGCCGGGAATCCCGGCCAGCTTGTGCGCATCGCGGATCAGCTGGCCGTCTTCGAGCCAGCCGGCGTGCACGAAATAATGGTTTTCGATGCGCGCGAAGGCCAGCGCGAAATCATCGTCGCCGTGCAGCGCGGTGAAAGCCGGGTCCGGCAGCAGCGTGATGGTCTGGCCTTCCCAGAGGCTCCAGGCGCGGGCGGCCGCCAGTTGCGCCGCCCTGTCGCTGCCGACCAGGCGTTTGCGGTAGGCGGCCATCAGGTCGCCGCGTTCGGCTTCAGGAATCGGCGCGAGAAAGCTCTCCCACAGGTCGGGGAACAGCCAGGAGGCCCCTTCCTGGTAGTACCACAGCACCTCGGCTCGCCGCAACGCGAAGATGCCGCGCACAATCAGTTCGGACACCCGGGCCGGGTGGGTTTGCGCATAGGCCAGCGCCAGCGTGCTGCCCCAAGAGCCGCCGAACACCAGCCAGCGCTCCACGCCCAGCAGGCTGCGCAGCCGTTCGATGTCGGCCACCAGGTGCCAGGTCGTGTTGTTGTCCAGCGAGGCGCTGGGGCGCGAGCGGCCGCAGCCGCGCTGGTCGAACAGCAGCACGCAGTAGCGCTCGGGGTCGAACAGGCGGCGATGCTCGGGCGWGCAGCCCGCGCCGGGGCCGCCGTGCAGGAAGACCGCCGGCTTGCCCTTGGGATTGCCGCACAGCTCCCAGTAGACCGAGTGGCCGTCGCCGGTTTCCAGGACGCCGGTGCGAAAGGGCTCGATGGGCGGGTACAAGACGGTTTGGGATGAATCGGTGGGTGTGGCCGAGGCAGCAGTCATGAAGGGAGGATCCGTGAAATGTTGAGGCGAACAGGGGGTGGCCGGATGGCCAGCGTCGTTTGATTATTCCAGCCTCTCACGCCGCAGGTGCAGCCGCTGCATCTGCCAGAATCACCGCATGATCATCCTCTACGGCATCCCCAATTGCGACACGGTCAAAAAAGCCCGTGGCTGGCTCACCGAGCACGGCGTCGAGCACCAGTTCCATGATTTCAAAAAACAGGGCGTGCCGCCCGAACAGCTGGCGCGCTGGGCCCAGGCCGCCGGCTGGGAAACACTGCTCAACCGCAAGGGCACGACCTGGCGCAAGCTGGATGCGGCAACCCAGGCCGGCGCGCACGACAGCGCGAGCGCCCAGGCCCTGATGCTCGCCAACCCCAGCGTCATCAAGCGCCCCGTGGTGGACTGGGGCAAGGGCATCACCGTCGGCTTTGATGCCGCGGCCTGGGCGGCGCGAGTTTGAGCCTGCGGCGCAAATGTTGCGCCCCTCCCGAAAACAGGTGCTTTTTCACGTTTTTTGCCTATGGAGACCATGCTTTACTGTCTTCAGGCAGCTTTACCGTCGATTTACCGAACTCCGAGCCCCAAAACGGCTCTGACTTACTAAAATCGCAGTAGCCGCCAGCGCCGCTGCCCGCACCCCGGGCAGCACCACCAGGCGGCGCAACTTCAGCTATTTGCTGAAAAGGGATTCGAACCATGAAAAAAGCACTCGTCCTTTCCACCCTCGCCGCAGCCGCAGGCCTTGCCGCCGTACCCGCCTCCGCCATGGACATCCTGGCGCGGGTGATTTCCAGCACGCCGGTGGTGCAACAGGTCGCCGTGCCGCGCCAGGTCTGCACCAACCAGCCGGTCATCACGCAATCTCCCAATTCAGGCGCCGGCGCACTCATGGGCGCCATCGCCGGCGGTGCAGCCGGCAACGCCATCGGCAATGGCGGCGGCCGTGCGGTGGCCACGGTCATAGGCCTGGTCGGCGGCGCGATGATTGGCGACCGTATCGAGGGCTCGAACAACCAGGTCCAGAACATGCAGCAATGCACGACGCAGACCTATTACGAAAACCGCCCCAGCCACTACAACGTGGTCTATGAATACCAGGGCACGCAGTACAGCACCCAGATGGCCAACGATCCCGGCCAGTACGTGCGCCTGCAGGTCACGCCGGTCGGCGCCATGACTCCCGCTCCCCAGACCTTCCAGTCCGCACCGCAGCAGCCGCAGGCCTACGTGCAGCCCGCACCGGTTGAACAACAGCCGGTGTACGTGCAGCCTGCCTATGTGCAGCCTGTGGCCTACCCGGTCTACTATCCCCGGCCTTACTACGCCGCGCCCTATTACCCGCCCATCGGCCTGTCGCTGAATTTCGGCTACAGCCGGGGTTATGGCGGACATCGCCACTGGCGCTAAGACCTGCAGGTCGATTCCACAAAAAAAGGGGCGTTAACAACGCCCCTTTTTGCTGCCCGCTTGGGATGGCTCTTACTTCGGCGTCTCGATGAGCGCACCCTTGAACAGCACCGGCCCGGTAGGCCCGCTGCCGGGCGGCACGCCACCACGGGGTTCGAGCGTGATCGCGAGTGTTGGCACCTGCCGCATGTCGGTGCCCGCGGCGGCCAGGCGCACCACCGGGTCCGCATTGAGCACCCCCAGCGACTTCGGCGCTGCGCCGGGCGGCAAGGCCCACAGCTCCAGCGACTTGTCGGGCTGCTCCCGGAACCCGCCCACGCGCTTGAGCACCAGGCTTTTGTTCTTCGGGTCAAAGGTCACCAGCAGCGAGGCAGACGCCTTGTCATCCGTCAGCACGGCCACGTACTCGATCTCAGGCGTGGCCGTGAGTTTGGCCGACAGCTCGCTGACCTGCCCGCTCAGCCGCGAGTTCACATTCAGCCCGACAACGACGGCCACAGCCGCCGCCAGCGCACCCGCAGCGCTGGCGCCGCGCCACAGCCCCAGGCTGGCCCACCAGCCGCCCACCGCCGGTGCGGCGGCGCGCGCGGCCTGCATGGCGCGCGCCTCCTTGTCGGCCTTGACGAGGTTTTCAATGCGCGTCCAGACCGCCGGGCTGGGCGCCGCCTGCGGCTGAAGCTCGGCGACGGAAGCCAGCCGGCTTTGCCAGACCAGGGCCGCGGCGCGCAGGGTGGCGTCGTCGCGCGCCAGGGCTTCAAAACGGCGGCGCGCACCTCCGCGCAAGGTGCCGAGCGCGTAGCTGGCCGCCAGCTGATCCATGAGGGAGGGGTTGTTGCGGATGTTCATTACGCGAACCTCGCCATGCAGCCGCGCAGTTGCTCGAGCCCGCGGCGTATCCACGTCTTCACGGTCCCTAAAGGAAGTTTGAGCTGTTCCGCCAGTTCGCTATGGCTCAGGTCCCGCAGGTAGGCCAGGCTCACAACCTCGCGCTGCTTCTGTTCCAGCTTGTCCAGGCACTGGTGCAGGGCCCAGGCCTGTTCGCTGGCCTGGGTGGTGTCCATGGGGTTGGGCGAATCGCCCGCCACGGTGTCCGACAGCACGTCGTCCAGTTCCTGCATCAAATCGGCCCGGTCGGACGTTCGGCGGCGCAGAAAATCCAGGCCGCGGCTCCTGACGATCAAGCCCATCCAGGCCATGGGCGGCGAGAGGGTGGCCTTGTAGTCACCGGCAATGCGCCAGATGTTCAGGAAAGCCTCCTGCAGCACGTCTTCGGCCCATTCGCGATTGCCCACCACCCGCACCGCGACACCGTAAAGCTTGGACGAGCTCAGGTCGTACAGCTGCCGCAGGGCTGATTCATCGGCCCGGGCCACGCGCTCGATCAGCGCGATCAATTGAAGGTCAGGGCTTTCTGATTTCATGAGGATCATTGTGAGGTATTGACAGGGGATACGCGACAGAAGGCCCAACGGATTCACGGCAGCCCGGCCCCGGGGCGCGGCGTGACCTAAAATCAGGGGTTTTTGGCGCCGTCCCAGCCCTTCCCCGCCCTTTCCTGCTTCTTTTCAGCCCCATTCTTCATGCCCACCGAAAAAATCGACAACGTCAGCGTCAGCACCCAGGCCAATGTGTACTTTGACGGCAAATGCGTGAGCCACGGCATCACCTTTGCCGACGGCAGCAAAAAATCGGTGGGCGTGATCCTGCCGGCCACCCTGACCTTCAACACCGGTGCGCCCGAGATCATGGAATGCGTGGCCGGCGCCTGCGAATACAAGCTGGCCGGCAGCGACAGCTGGGTGAAGTCCTCGGCCGGCGAAAAATTCAGCGTACCCGGCAATGCCACATTCGAGATCCGCGTTGCCGCAGGCGAAGCGGCCTACCACTACATCTGCCACTTCGGTTAATCCTTCCCACGCCTTTCAGGAACCCCTCATGGCCACCATCCTCCAGAACCTCCCCGCCGGCCAGAAAGTCGGCATCGCCTTCTCCGGCGGACTCGACACCAGCGCCGCCTTGCACTGGATGAAGCTCAAGGGCGCGATCCCCTACGCCTACACCGCCAACCTGGGCCAGCCCGATGAGCCCGACTACGACGAAATCCCGCGCAAGGCCATGCAGTACGGCGCCGAAAAAGCCCGCCTGATCGACTGCCGCAGCCAGTTGGCGGCCGAAGGCATTGCCGCCCTGCAAAGCGGCGCCTTCCACATCACGACCGCGGGTGTGACCTACTTCAACACCACGCCCCTGGGACGCGCCGTGACCGGCACCATGCTGGTGTCGGCGATGAAAGACGACGACGTCAACATCTGGGGCGACGGCAGCACCTTCAAGGGCAACGACATCGAGCGCTTCTACCGCTACGGCCTGCTGACCAACCCGGGCCTGAAGATCTACAAGCCCTGGCTGGACCAGCTCTTCATCGATGAACTCGGCGGCCGCGCCGAAATGTCGGCCTTCATGACCAAGGCCGGCTTCGGCTACAAGATGTCGGCCGAAAAAGCCTACTCGACAGACTCCAACATGCTGGGCGCCACGCACGAGGCCAAAGACCTGGAAGAGCTCGCCACCGGCATGAAGATCGTGAACCCCATCATGGGCGTGGCCTTCTGGAAAGACGAAGTCGAGGTCAAGCGCGAGGAAGTCACGGTGCGCTTTGAAGAAGGCCGGCCCGTCGCGCTGAACGGCAAGACCTTCAGCAGCATGGTCGAGCTGATCCTCGAAGCCAACCGCATCGGCGGACGCCACGGCCTGGGCATGAGCGACCAGATCGAAAACCGCATCATCGAAGCCAAAAGCCGCGGCATCTACGAAGCTCCGGGCCTGGCCCTGCTGTTCATTGCCTACGAGCGCCTGGTCACCGGCATCCACAACGAAGACACCATCGAGCAATACCGCGACAACGGCCGCAAGCTGGGCCGCCTGCTCTACCAGGGCCGCTGGTTCGACCCGCAGGCCATCATGCTGCGCGAAACCGCCCAGCGCTGGGTGGCCAGCGCCATCACCGGAGAGGTCACGGTGGAACTGCGCCGCGGCAACGACTATTCCATCCTGAACACTGTCTCCAGCAACCTGACCTACAAGCCCGAGCGCCTGAGCATGGAAAAAGTCGAGGACGCGCCCTTCTCGCCGGCCGACCGCATCGGCCAGCTGACCATGCGCAACCTGGACATCGTCGACACGCGCGACAAGCTGGGCATCTACACGCGCTCCGGCCTGCTGTCGCTGGAACCGGGCGCGGCCATCCCGCAACTGAGTAAAAAAACCGGCGAGTAAGCCGCGAGACTCCGTAAAAAAGCCGCCCGAGGGCGGCTTTTTTCATGGTCCGAAACTCGGATCGAAGGCGCGATCAGTCGCCCCCGCCGCCGCAACCCGAGCCGCACCCGCTGCTACCGTCGGAGCCACTGCCGGAACTGTCGCCATCACTGCTGCTGGAGGATTCGCTGCCGCCAAACCCGTCGGCATCGCCGCTGTAGCTGCCGTCCGAAAAGCTTTCACCGCAATGGGCACCCGCCTGCGAGTCCTCACGGCGCAAGCCCTTGCAATCGGCCAGGTAGACAAAGCCGCCGGGAATCGCGAACTTGGCGTCCAACGCGAACAGCAGCGGCAGGCGGCTGGGCTGCTTGGGATTGATGGACTCGTCGCGGCAGGACCAGAACCAGGCGCGGCGCAGGCCGTCGTTGGTCGAGGCTTTGCGGCCCAGTACTTCGGCCGGCACGTGGTCGATGAAGCGCCCTATCACCAGGTCGCACCATTCGCGGTAGGCCGAGGTGTGCAGGATGAACTCATGCCACATGCTGTCGACCACCTGCGACGGCATGGCGACAAAGCGCTTGTTGCTGCGCTGGCAGGCGATGAAAAACTGGCGCAGCCCGCGCTCGACCAGTTCAGCATCCCTGAGGCTCAGGTTTGGGTAGCTGTCCATCAGCTTGCGCCTGAGGAACCTGGGCAGCGGCGCTTCGCGGACCAAGCGGCCGCGTTCACGGGCGGCCCAGACGCCGGCCGTCAGCATGAAGGCGAACAACACGGAAATCGTGGTCATCGTCCAGCCCGGCGGCCGCCAGCCCGCGAAGATGGCAACCAGCAACAGGCTGACCCAGGCGAACGCCAGCATGGCGGCGGTCGAACGCGAATAACGCAGCGCCAGCCGGCGCCAGGGCGATACCTCGGGGCCTCTGTAAACCTTGGCAAGCCGCACCATGCTCAGACCACCACCGGTTCAGGCTCGAGCAGGATGCCGAAGCGTTCATACACACTGGTCTGGATCGCCTTGGCCAGGGTCATGACCTCGCCGCCGGTGACCGGGTCGGCGGAGCCGCCGCGGTTGACCAGCACCAGCGCCTGTTTTTCGTAAACGCCGGCGTTGCCGACGGATTTGCCTTTCCAGCCGCAGGCGTCTATCAGCCAGCCCGCGGCCAGCTTCACCGAGCCGTCGGCCAGGTGGTAATGAACAATCTTGGGCTCGCGCTGGATGATGTCGGCGCACTGTTCGGGCGATACCGTGGGGTTCTTGAAAAAACTGCCGGCGTTGCCGATCACCTGCGGGTCGGGTAGCTTGGCCTTGCGGATCTCGCAGATCCATTCATAGATCTGCTGAGCGCCGGGCGCCTGGATGCCGGACTGCTGCATTTTTTTCTCGATGTCGGCGTAGCCCAGCACCGACTTCCAGGCCTTGGGCAGGGCCAGGCGCACGCGGGTGATAAGGGCCTTGTCCGCCAAGCCGAAGCCGTGGCCGCCCGGCCCCGGCGCCGAACTGCTGTGCTTGAACACCGAATCGCGGTAACCGAAAGCGCATTGCGCGGCTTCGAGGGTGAAGGGCTGGCCCGTCGTCAAGTCCACGGCGTCCAGCGACTCGAAGCGGTCCTGCAGTTCTACGCCGTAGGCGCCAATGTTCTGCACCGGCGAGGCACCCACCGTGCCCGGGATCAGCGCCAGGTTTTCCAGGCCCGGATAGCCGTTTTGCAAGGTCCAGGCGACGAGCTCGTGCCAGTTCTCGCCGGCGCCCGCCTCCACGATCCAGGCCTTGGCGGTTTCGCCCACCAGGCGCTTGCCCATGATTTCGACCTTGAGCACCAGCGGCTTGACGTCGCCGGTCAACACGATGTTGCTGCCCCCGCCCAGCACGAACTTGGGTGCGGCCTTCAGGGCCGGGTCTTGCAGCACGGCGGCGATATCGCCCTCGCCGGCCACCCGGACCAGGCTCAGGGCCTTGGCCACGATGCCAAAGCTGTTGGAATGCTGGAGCGGAACGTTTTTCTCGACTAACATCCGGGAGATTGTCTCACCCCAACACCCGTAACAAAGATTCGCATCATGCCCTCTTTCGACACCGTTCTTGAAGCCGATCTGGTCAAGGTCAAAAACGCCGTGGAAAACACCGGCAAGGAAATCGCCACGCGCTTCGACTTCAAGGGCACCTCCGCCTCCATCGAGCTGAAGGAAAAAGACATCACGCTGATCGGCGACAGCGACTTCCAGCTCGACCAGATGAACGACATCCTGCGCAACAAGCTCACCAAGGCCGGCGTCGACATCCGCTTCCTCGACATCGGCAAGTCCGAAAAAATCGGCGGCGACAAGGTCAAGCAGGTGACCAAGGTGCGCAACGGCATCGAGGCCGAACAGGCCAAGAAGATCCAGCAGCTCATCAAGGGCAGCAAGGTCAAGGTGCAGGCCTCCATCCAGGGCGACGCGGTGCGCGTGACCGGCGCCAAGCGCGACGACCTGCAGGCCGCCATGGCCATGATCCGCGCCGAAATCAGCGACTTCCCGCTGAGCTTCAACAATTTCCGGGATTGAGATGAAATCCCCTGCGCGGGTATGGCAAGGCGCAACCGCCGCCTTTCGCGGTGCCTGTCCACTGGCGGCTTTGCTGCTTGCGCTGGCCCTGCCTCACGCCGCCGCGCAAGCCCAGACCGTGGGCCTGGCCGGCATGCTGGGCAACAAGGCCTTGCTGATTGTGGACGGCGGCCCACCCAAGACCGTCGCCCCCGGGGAAACACACCAGGGCGTCAAGGTCGTCTCCACCTCCGGCGACCAGGCCGTGGTGGACCTCGGCGGCAAGCGCCATTCCCTGCGTATCGGTGATGCGCCCATGAGCGTGGGTGCCGGCGGAGGCCCAGGCACGCAGGCCGGACAGGGCAGCCGCATCGTGCTGACGGCCGGCAGCGGCGGGCACTTCATGACCCAGGGCCAGATCAACGGCAAGATGGCCCAGTTCCTGGTGGACACCGGCGCCAGCGCCGTGTCGATGTCGCTGGCCGATGCCGAGCGCATGGGCATTGACTACAAATCGGGCCGGCCCGTGCAGCTGACCACCGCCAACGGCACCATCCTCGGCTGGCAGACCATGCTTGCCTCGGTGCGCGTCGGTGATGTGGAAGTCTTCAATGTGCCGGCCGTGGTGGCCGCGCGCGAAATGCCGTTCATCCTGCTGGGCAACAGCTTTCTTACTCGCTTCCAGATGAATCGCACGAACGAAGAAATGGTTTTAACGCGGCGGTTTTGAGCCGCTCAAAAACCCTCCTGGCGTTGTTGCGCCGCCTTGCCGTACTGGTGTACTGTCTGCGGCGACGCGCCTAGCCAGGACCGCTTCGCTGGGTTTTGTGAGCGCCTCTTAAGACGGCTGCATTTACCTCATCGCAGCGCAGGCTGGCGCGCAATGCCGCCCGCCTCAGCTCTTTTTTCCGCTTCCCAGTTTCGACTCTGTTCCCTTCAGCAGCTTGCTGATGTTCTCGCGGTGGCGATACACCAGCAGCGCGCTAATGGCGAACATCACCACCAGGATGGCCTTGTCGACATACCAGGCCTCGCGGTCGCCGAACAGGTAGTACAGGGGCGCGAAGGCCGCCGAGACCAGCGAGGCCAGCGAGGAATAACGCGAGAAAAAGGCGATGATCACCCAGGTGGCCAGCGTCGCCAGACCCAGGATCCAGCTCACGCCCAGCAGCACGCCCGCCGCCGTCGCCACGCCCTTGCCGCCCTTGAACTGGAAGAACACCGGGTACAAATGCCCGAGAAAAGCCGCGAAGCCGACGGCTGCCACCGTGCCGTCGCCCAGGCCGTAGTCGGCGCCCATCCATTTGACCAGCACCACCGGCAGCCAGCCCTTGAGGCCGTCCAGCAACAGGGTCGCCACGGCGGCCGGCTTGCTGCCTGAACGAAGCACATTGGTGGCGCCCGGGTTTTTGCTGCCGTAGCTGCGAGGGTCGCTCAGGCCCATGAGCTTGCTGACGATGACCGCGAAGGACAGCGAACCGAGCAGGTAGGCCAGCAGCGTGGCGCCAATTGAGTATGCGTAAACCATGGGGTCTCCCTCTTTATATGTGTGGTGGCTGCGGGCCCCTGGGGGCCGGGGTCAGCCGTAGCCGGCGGCATTGTCCAGGCTGAGCGCGCAGTTCACCGATTTTGCACCGAGCAATGTGACACAGGCCTGCGGGTCTATCCCCACCAGGTAGCCGCGCCGCCCGCCGTTGATGGCGATTCTAGGCAAAGCCAGGATGCTTTCCTCGATATAGACAGGCATGATTTTGCGCGTGCCGAAGGGCGAGGTCCCGCCCACCAGGTAGCCGCTGTGGCGGTTGGCGACCTCGGGCTTGCAGGGCTCGACCGACTTGGCGCCTATCTGCCGCGCCAGGTTTTTGGTCGAGACCTTGCGGTTGCCGTGCATCAGCACCAGCAGCGGCCTGGCGTCCTGGTCCTGCATGACCAAAGTCTTGACGACGGTGAAGGGGTCAAATCCCAGCACCTCGGCACTGTGCTGGGCGCCGCCGTGTTCCAGGTACTCGTAGGGGTGCTCGGTGAAGTCGACTTTATTCGCCTTCAACAACTGCGTAGCCGGCGTTTCGCTGACGTGATCCTTCTTGCCGTCTTTTTTGGCCATGGTGCAGTGCGCGACAAACCCGGGCTTACAGTGCCGGGTCGCGAGACTCCCACCTGATTTTGTCGATCTCGGCCAGGACTTCGGGTGACAGTTTTGTGCCCCAGGCGTCCAGGTCTTCATCCAGCTGCGCGACCGAGGTCACGCCGATGATGGTGCTGGCCACCTGCCACTTGGTATAGCAAAAGGCCAGGGCCAGCTGCGTGGGCGTCAGGCCGTTGGCGCGCGCCAGCGCGTTGTAGCGGCGCGCGGCGGCCAGCGCCTCGGGGCGGCCCCAGCGCTGCTTGCGCGTCGATTCGAACTTGGCGATGCGCGCCTCTTTCGGCGCGGTCGGGCCTTCGAAGCCCGATTCGTCGTACTTGCCGGTCAGCAGGCCGAAGCCCAGCGGCGAATAGGCCAGCAGCGAAACGCCCAGGCGGTGCATGGTTTCGTCCAGGCCGTTTTCCACGGTGCGGTTGATCAGGCAGTACGGGTTTTGCACCGCGGCCACGCGCGGCAGGCCGTGCTGTTCGGCCAGGCGCACGAACTCGTGCACGCCGTAAGGGGTTTCGTTCGACAGGCCGATGGCGCGCACCTTGCCCGCCTTGACCAGGCCGGCCAGCGCCTGCAGCTGTTCATGGATGGAGGTGGCGGAACGCTCCTGCGAAGGGTTGTAGTACAGCGCGCCGAAGGCCGGCACGTGGCGCTCGGGCCAGTGGATCTGATAGAGGTCTATCACCTCGGTCTGCAGGCGCTTGAGGCTGGCGTCGCACGAAGCCACGATGTCTTTGGCCGTCATGCCGCTGCCGTCGCGCACCCAGGGCATGCCGCGCGAGGGGCCGGCCACCTTGGTAGCCAGCACCAACTTGTTGCGCGCCGACGGATTTTTGGCGAACCAGTTGCCGATGATGGTTTCGGTCGAGCCGCAGGTTTCGGCGCGCGCCGGCACCGAATACATCTCGGCTGTGTCGATGAAGTTGACGCCGCGCGACAGCGAACGGTCCAGGATGGCATGCGAGGTTTTTTCATCCACCTGTTCACCGAAGGTCATGGTGCCCAGGCAAATAGGTGTCACCTGCAGGTCGCTGGAGCCGAGTTGGACTTTATTCATGGGATTTGGGATTGAGAGGAAAGGACGGACAAAGCGCTGTTGCGCCAATAGGAAGGCCGTGTGACGGAATTCACGAAACGGCTAGTTTAAGGGCTTCGCTCGCGGCTTGCTGAAGGCCAATTCGGGCCTTTGTCTTACAACTGCTCACCAATTGCCTGCCTAGTATTCACACTCCAACGATTTAATCGCTCGTGGCTGAATCCTGAAACGTCAACACGGCTTCATAAACAGCTTCATAACGACATCGTCCAATTTTTCCCGAGGAGAACTTCCATGAACAAACTGACCACCACTTCCCTGAGCTGCGCCGTCCTGGCCGCCGCCATGCTTTCCGGCTGCGCCAACATGACGGAAACCCAGTCCGACACGGCCAAGGGCGCAGGCATAGGCGCTGTCGCGGGCGCGCTGCTGGGCGCGGCCACCGGCGGCTCCAAGGGTGCCGCCACCGGCGCGGTGCTGGGCGGTGCGGTCGGCGCGGGCGGCGGCTACATCTGGTCCAAGAAAATGCAGGACCAGAAAGCCGCGATGGAACGCGCCACCGTCGGCACCGGCGTGGCCGTGAGCCAGACCACCGACAACCGCCTGAAGCTGGACATCCCCAGCGACGTCTCGTTTGACGTGGGCCGCTCGGCCATCAAGCCCAACTTCGCGCCCATCCTGAACCAGTTCGCGACCAGCCTGAACCAGAACCCGGTCACGACGATCACCATCATCGGCCACACCGACAACACCGGTTCCGACGCCATCAACAACCCGCTGTCGGTGGACCGTGCCGACTCGGCCCGCGACTACCTGGTCAGCCGCGGCGTGGCCCGCACCCGCATCGTGACCGACGGCCGCGGTTCACGCGAACCTGTCGCCGACAACGCCACGCAGCAAGGCCGCGATAAAAACCGCCGCGTTGAAATCTATGTGGCCGAGCAAGTAGCCGCTCGCTGAGTACTGCTGAGTACTGGCTAACCCATAAGAAAAGCACCTTCGGGTGCTTTTTTTATGTCTGCGTCAGGACTATGACTGCGCCTTGAAGCGTTCTTCCTCCTGCAATCGCAGCACGCGTCTTTGTACCTTGCCCGTCGTCGTCATCGGCAACGCCTCAATAAATTCAATCTCCTTCGGGTACTCATAAGGCGCCAGCAGGTTCTTGACGTGGGCCTGCAGCTTCATCGTGAGCTCTTCGTCAAACCGCGCCGCGCCGCCCGGATGGGCCGCGCGGGCCGCGGCCTGGTCGGGAGCGATCACGACATAAGCCTTGACGACCGCACCGCGCTCGCGGTCGGGCTTGGGTACCACGGCGGCATTGGCGACGGCCGCGTGCTTGACCAGGCAGTTCTCGATCTCGCCGGGGCCTATGCGGTAGCCGGCGGCCTTGAACACGTCGTCGGCCCGGCCCTCATACCAGAGGTAGCCGTCGGCGTCGCGGCGCGCCAGATCGCCGGTGCGGCACCAGTCGCCGGTGAACTTGTTGCGGGTCGCGGCCTCTTTTTTCCAGTAGCCCAGGAAGAAGATCGGGTCGAGGTTGCCGTGGACGTCATAGCGGTTCACCGACACATCGCCCGGCACGCCGACCGCGCATTCATTACCCTCGTCGTCGATCACCGCCACGCGGTGGCCCGGGTAGGCCTTGCCCATGCTGCCGGGGCGCGCGGGCCACAGGCGGCTGCAGTTGCCGACCACGTAATTCATCTCGGTCTGGCCGAACATCTCGTTAACGGTCACGCCCAGTTGTTCGCGGCAGTAGGCGAACACGGCGTCGCCCACCGCTTCACCGGCGCTCATCATGGCCTGCAGCGTCATCCTGAAATGCTGCTTCGGTTTGGGATAGGCCTTCATCATGGCCTTGAGGGCCGTGGGGAACAAAAAGGTGTGTGTCACGCCTTGCACCGCCATCAGGTTGAACGCCAGCTCGGGGCTGAAGCGGCCGTTGAAGGCGACAATGGGCCGGCCGAAATACAGGCTGGGCAGCAAGGCATCCATCAGCCCGCCGGTCCAGGCCCAGTCGGCCGGMGACCAGAACACTGCGTCGGACTTCTTGTTGGCCTTTCCGTCAAAGCCAAACCAGTTGTGGCTGCAGACAAACCCCGGCAGGTTGCCGATGAGCGCCCGGTGCGGCAGCAGCGCGCCCTTGGGCGGGCCGGTGGTGCCGCTGGTGTAGATCAGGATGGCGCCTTCTTCGGCCTTGGTCTTGACGGCCGCGAAGACGCCCTTCTGCGCCGCGAGCGCGCTGCCGTAGTCGACATCACCCTGGCCCTGGGCCGTGCCGGCGGCGATCACCGTGCGCAAGGCCGGGCAATGGCCGCGAATGGCCTTGAGGCTGGCCATCGAGCTTTCGTCGCAGATGGCCACCACCGCATCGCTGTCCTGCAGCCGGTACTCGAGCGCCTCGGGGCCGAACAGCATGGACAGCGGCATAGCGACCCCACCCATCTGGAACACCGCCATATAGGCGACCGCGGTTTCCAGGCGCTGAGGCATCACGATGGCGACACGGTCGCCGCGCTTGACCCCGAGCCCCGCCAACACATGGCTCAGAGCATCAGCGGCTTTCTGCAGTTCCTGGTAGCTATGGAGAACGGTTTTGGCGCCCGGCCTGTGTATGCGTATCGCGGTACGGGGTTCGCCCCGCGCCCAGCGGCCGCAGCAGGCCTCGGCGATGTTGAAAAATTCATCCACCTGCCAGCGAAAACCGGTGTGCAGTGCCGCGTAGTGGTCGGCTTGCGCGGCGGCCGGGGATTTGGGGACGGCCGGCTTGTCCCTGCTTTGACTGCGCGTCATCTCATGTCTCTTTATCATAAAGAACCTGTTTACGATTTAAACGGGGTCGCGTTGGGGTGCAATCGGGATGAGTGGGCCGACCGGGCACGCTGCATGGGCTAATGCCCATGCAAGGGCTCGGGTGGCTCAATCGCCCGATTTCACCCCAACCCGAAGGGCAAGCACCTTCTCGGGCGGTCTGCGGCGTTGCGATGCTAACCCATAGCTGGGCTATGGGCAGCGCACCGCGCCTTGCATCCCATCCCGAGAAGGTGCTTGCGCGGCCCCGTTTAAACCGTAAACAGGTTCTTAGACCAATGTACAAAGAAAAAAGATCTTCCCGCAGCGAGTTTGTCCCTATACGCGGCCTCAACTACCACGTTCGCCTCTGGGAAAGCGCGACTGGCGCGAACCCCGCGCTGCCGCCGCTGGTGCTGGTCCATGGCTGGATGGACGTCGCCGCCTCTTACCAGTTCATGGTCGACGCCCTGTCGGACGCCTTCGCGAAAGGCCGCCGCATCATCGCGCCCGACTGGCGCGGCTTCGGGCTGACGGGCTCCGGCCCCGAGGGCAACCCCGCCGACAACTACTGGTTTGCAGATTACCTCGCCGACCTGGACTTCCTGCTCGACCACTATGCGGGTGAGCAGCCCGTGGACCTGGTCGGCCACAGCATGGGCGGCAACGTCGCCATGCTGTATGCCGGCGTGCGGCCCGCGCGCGTGCGCCGGCTGGTCAACCTCGAAGGCTTCGGCCTGCCGCCCAGCCAGCCCGAGCAAGCGCCGGGCCGTTATGCCAAATGGATGGACGAGCTCAAAAGCCTGCGGCGCGGCGAACTCGAACTCAAGGCCTATGACAACGTGGACGGCGTGGCGCGCCGCCTCATGAAAACCAACCCGCGCCTGACGGCCGACAAGGCCGGCTGGCTGGCCGGCCACTGGGCGCGCCCGGATGCCGCGGGGAAATGGCAGATCCTGGGCGAAGCCGCGCACAAGATCGGCAGCGCGCAGCTTTACCGCGTCGACGAAACCCTGGCGATCTACCGCCGCATCAGCGCCCCCACGCTGGCCGTCGAGGCCTCCGACGATTCTCTGGCCCGCTGGTGGCAGGGCAAATACAGCCTGGCGGAGTACCACGAACGGCTCAAACAGGTGGCCCAGGCCCAGGTCGCCGTGATCCAGGACGCCGGCCACATGCTGCACCACGACCAGCCGGAACAGCTGGCAACACTGATTGAGGGCTTTCTGGGCTAAACGCCTCTGTGTCGTGAGAAAATAGCGGGTTAGGCCGCCCCCTGCGGCCACCACTTTCAGGACAGAAGAACCATGGACGCAGAACGCATCAACCTCATCAGCAACCAGCTCGTCGACCTCAGCAACCGGGTCAACGAACTTCGGGGGTATCTTTGACTACCCTGCCAAAGAACGAAAACTGAACGAAGTCAACGCCGCGCTGGAAGACCCCAAGGTCTGGGACAACCCCAAGCGCGCGCAGGAACTCGGCAAGGAAAAGAAATCGCTGGAAGACGTGGTCCACGTCATCGACCGCCTGAGCTCCGAGCTTTCCGACAACACCGAACTCTTCGAGATGTCCAAGGGCGAAGGCGACGAAGCCGGCATGCAGTCGATTGAAGGCGATGCCGCCAAGATCGCCGCCGAAGTCGAAAAAATGGAATTCCGCCGGATGTTCAACAACCCGGCCGACCCCCTCCCCTGCTTCCTGGACATCCAGGCCGGCGCCGGCGGCACCGAAGCCTGCGACTGGGCCAGCATGCTGCTGCGCCAGTACCTCAAGTACGCCGAGCGCAAGGGCTTCAAAACCACCGTTGAGGACGAATCCCCCGGCGACACCGCCGGCATCAAGGGCGCGACCATCAAGATCGAGGGCGAGTACGCCTTCGGCCTGCTGCGCACCGAAACCGGCGTGCACCGCCTGGTACGCAAGTCACCCTTCGACTCCTCGGGCGGTCGCCACACCTCGTTCGCCTCGGTGTTCGTCTACCCCGAGATCGACGACTCCATCGAGATCGAGATCAACCCGGCCGACGTGCGCACCGACACCTTCCGCGCCAGCGGCGCCGGCGGCCAGCACATCAACAAGACCGACTCGGCCGTGCGCCTGACGCACATCCCGACCGGCATCGTCGTGCAGTGCCAGGACGGCCGCAGCCAGCACAGCAACCGCGACGTGGCCTGGAAGCGCCTGCGTTCGCGGCTCTACGACTTCGAGCTGCGCAAGCAGCAGGAAGCCCAGCAGAAGCTGGAAGACACCAAGACCGACGTGGGCTGGGGCCACCAGATCCGCAGCTACGTGCTGGACAACAGCCGCATCAAGGACCTGCGCACCAACGTCGAAGTCTCGGCCACGCAGAAAGTGCTGGACGGCGACCTGGACGTCTTCATCGAGGCCTCGCTGAAGCAGGGCGTCTGATAAAGGCCCGCCCGGGCGGCCGCGCCGGCCGGCCGGGGTTTGCTGATTTGATTTGAGTTTTTAGACTGTTTTGATTTTGAGGAAGTAGCCATGTTGCAAATGCCCGATGACCGTGGATCAGGACAAGGACCCACGGTGGTCATCAACCGCGCCGACTACATCGCCCCCGCCTACTGGATTGACACCGTCGACCTGTGCTTCGACCTGGACCCGGCGAAGACCCGCGTGCTCAACAAGATGCGCCTGCGCCGCAACCCCGACGTGCCGGCCCAGCCGCTCAAGCTCGACGGCGAAGAGCTCAATCTGTCGCGCGTGCTGGTCAACGGCCAGGGCACTTCCTTCAAGATGGAAGGCAACCAGCTGGTGCTGGAAAACCTGCCCGAAGGCCACGAGCCCTTCGACCTCGAAATCTTCACCACCACCTGCCCGGCCAAGAACACCAAGCTGATGGGCCTCTACGTCAGCAACGACTCCTTCTTCACGCAGTGCGAGGCCGAGGGCTTYCGCCGCATCACCTACTTCCTGGACCGCCCCGAYGTGATGGCCAGCTACACCGTGACCCTGCGCGCCGACAAGGCCCAGTACCCGGTGCTGCTGTCCAACGGCAACCTGGTCGACCAGGGCCCGCTGGAGCCCGGCCCCAACGGCGCGCGGCATTTCGCCAAATGGGTGGACCCGCACAAAAAGCCCAGCTACCTGTTCGCCCTGGTGGCCGGCCAGTTGGTCAGCCGTGAGCAGCGCATCACCTCGCGCGCCGGCAAGCAGCACACGCTGCAGGTCTACGTGCGTCCCGGCGACCTCGACAAGACCGAGCACGCCATGACCTCGCTGATGCATTCTGTCGCCTGGGACGAAGCCCGCTTCGGCCTGCCGCTGGACCTGGAGCGTTTCATGATCGTCGCCACCAGCGACTTCAACATGGGCGCCATGGAGAACAAGGGCCTGAACATCTTCAACACCAAGTACGTGCTAGCCAACCAGGCCACCGCCACCGACGTGGATTTTTCCAACATCGAGAGCGTGGTCGGCCACGAGTACTTCCATAACTGGACGGGCAACCGCGTCACCTGCCGCGACTGGTTCCAGCTGAGCCTGAAAGAAGGGCTCACGGTGTTCCGCGACCAGGAGTTCAGCCAGGACCTGGCCGGCGCCCCCTCGGCCCGCGCCGTCAAGCGCATCGAGGACGTGCGCGTGCTGCGCACCGCCCAATTCCCCGAAGACGCCGGCCCCATGGCCCACCCCGTGCGGCCCGACAGCTACGTCGAGATCAGCAACTTCTACACCGTCACCATTTACGAAAAAGGCGCCGAGGTCGTGCGCATGATGCAGACCCTGGTCGGCCGCGAGGGCTTTGCCCGCGGCATGACGCTGTACTTTGAGCGCCACGACGGCCACGCCGTGACCTGCGACGATTTTGCGCAGGCGATCGCCGACGCCAACCCGATGTCGGACCTGGCGCGCCTCTTGCCCCAGTTCAAGCGCTGGTACAGCCAGGCCGGCACGCCGCGCGTGCGCGCGCAAGGCAGCTATGACGCAGCCGCCCGCACCTACACGCTGACGCTGGCGCAAAGCTGCGCGCCCACGGTGGGCCAGGCCGTCAAGCAGCCTTTTGTGATCCCGGTCGGCCTGGGCCTCTTGGGCGCGGATGGGCAAGACCTGCCGCTGCAGCTCGCCGGCGAAAGCCAGCCGCCCGCCAGCACCCGCACCGTGGTGCTCACGCAGCCCAGCGAAACCCTGACCTTCACCAACATCGACGCCGAGCCCGTGCCCTCCATCCTGCGCGGCTTCACCGCCCCGGTGGTGCTCGAGTTCGACTACACCGACGCCCAGCTGCTGCACCTGCTGGCGCACGACAGCGACCCCTTCAACCGCTGGGAAGCCGGCCAGCGCCTGGCCGTCAACCGCGCCATCGCGGCCATCACCGCGGTCTCTACGCCCGCCGCAGTACTCGACGAAGCCTACCTCGACGCCATGCGCCAGGTGCTGCGCCACCCCACGCTCGACTCGGCCTTCAAGGAACTGGTGCTCACGCTGCCGTCCGAACCCTATTTGGCCGAGCAGCTCGAGGTGGTCGACCCGCAGCGCATCCACGCGGTGCGCGAATCCATGCGCCTGCAGCTGGCCACAGCCCTGGCCGCCGACTGGGAGGCCGCCTACCAGGCCAACCACGACACCGGCGCCTACACACCCGACCCCATCTCCAGCGGCCGCCGCGCGCTCGCGGGCATGGCGCTGACCTATCTGTGCCTGGCCGCGCAAACCACCGGCGACACCGCCTGGCCGCAGAAAACCCTGCAGCGCTTCAAGGACGCCGGCAACATGACCGACCGCTTCAACGCGCTGGCCGCACTGGTCTCCAGCGGCCATGCCCTGGCCGGCGAAGCGCTGCCGCTGTTCCACGCGATGTTCAAGGACGAAGCCCTGGTCATCGACAAATGGTTCGGCCTGCAGGCCGGCGCGCCGGACCGCAACGGCAACATCCTGCCGGCCGTCAAGCAGCTCATGAAGCATGCCGACTTCAGCCTGCGCAACCCGAACCGCGCGCGCAGCGTGGTCAGCACCTACTGCCAGGGCAACCCGGCCGCCTTCCACCGCGCGGACGCCGCCGGTTATGTGTTCTGGAGCGACCGCGTGATGGAGCTCGACGCCATCAACCCGCAGGTCGCCGCCCGCCTGGCGCGCGCCCTGGACCGCTGGAGCAAGCTGGCCGAGCCCTACCGCAGCGCCGCGCGCGAAGCGATTGCCCGCGTCGCGGCCAAGACCGACCTGAGCAAAGACACCCACGAAGTCGTCTCGCGCGCATTGGCCGACTGAACGAGGACGACACCGCCATGGCATTCTTCTCATTCGGTACCCCCGCACAGCGGTTTGCGAAGAAGTTCAACCGGTTGCGCGACACCGTGTACGACGCCAGCGGCATGTTCAGCGGTTCACGCATGTCGGCCGACCTGGCCGCTCTGCAGCCCCTGGCCGAAGCCGTGGGAGCCGACTCCGACGAAATGGCCGACCTGCTGTGGCTGCAGTTCGCGGTGTTCCGCAAACGCCAGCAGGACACCGAAGGCCTGCCTCTGGGCCTGCGCGCCCTGGCCATGCGCTCCGCCAAAGGAAAGCTGACCCCCACCGGGCGTTATGAACAACACTACGCCATCGGTGAGTCGGCCCTGGAGGCCAAGGAATACGACATCGCCATCGAACACCTTCAGCAGTCGGTCCACTGGGCCGCGCACGAAGGCGTCACGCTGAGCGTCGAGCAGAAGCTGGGTATGCGCGAAGAAATCGGCTATGCCCTGCACGAGGCCGGCCGCTTCGCCGAAGCGCTGGCGCACAACCGGCAACTGCTCACCGATGCGCAAGCCGCCTTCGGCTTCGGCACGGACAAGCGCCTGTCCGGCGTCATCAACAACCTGGCGCAAAATGCCTACGAGCTGGGCAAACATGCCGAGGCAAAAACCTGGCTGCAACAGCGCCTGGCGCTGGGCAAGGCCCTGGAGGACACCGATATCGTGCTCGACGCCTTGTTCCAGCTCGGGGTGCTCGCGCACGAAACACGCCGGACTGCCGAAGCACGCGCCTTCTTCCAGCAACGCGTGGATATTGCGCGCGCCAAGGATGACGAGTACCTGCTGGAGAGCGCCGTGGCCACGCTGGCCGAATTTGAAGAGCGCAAACAGCAAGGCAAGCCCCGCTGATCACCTCGCCCGGCCATACCCGACAACAACATCGCCGCCCAACCGATCCAACCTTTCATCGAACGGAGCCCCCCATGTCCCAAAAAATCTCCCTGACCCGCTACCTGGTCGAGCAGCAGCGCATGGACGGCCACATCCCCTCGCAGCTGCGGCTGCTGCTGGAAGTGGTCGCGCGCGCCTGCAAGAGCATCAGCCAGGCCGTCAACAAAGGCGCGCTGGGCGGCGTGCTCGGCACCGCCAGCAGTGAAAACGTGCAAGGCGAAATCCAGAAAAAGCTCGACATCATCGCCAACGAGGTGCTGATCGAGGCCAACGAATGGGGCGGCCACCTGGCGGCCATGGCCTCCGAAGAAATGGACAGCATCTACGTGGTGCCCAACCGCTACCCTCAGGGTGAATACCTGCTGCTGTTCGACCCCCTCGACGGCTCCAGCAACATCGACGTCAACGTCAGCATCGGCACCATCTTCAGCGTGCTCAAAAAGCCCGAAGGCCATGCCGGCGTCGAAGAAAAAGACTTCCTGCAGGCCGGCAACAAGCAGGTCGCGGCCGGCTACTGCATTTACGGCCCGCAGACCACCCTGGTGCTGACGGTCGGCGACGGCGTCGCCATGTTCACGCTGGACCGCGAGCAGGGCTCCTTTGTGCTGACCGAAGAAAACGTCAGGATCCCCGAGGACACCAAAGAGTTCGCCATCAACATGAGCAACATGCGCCACTGGGACGCACCGGTGAAGCGCTACATCGACGAGTGCCTGCAGGGCAAGGACGGCCCGCGCGGCAAGGACTTCAACATGCGCTGGATCGCCTCCATGGTGGCCGACGTGCACCGCATCCTGACCCGCGGCGGCGTCTTCATGTACCCCTGGGACAAACGCGAGCCCGAAAAGGCCGGCAAACTCCGCCTGATGTACGAAGCCAACCCCATGAGCTGGCTGATCGAGCAGGCCGGCGGCGCCTCCACCAACGGCAAACAGCGCATCCTCGACCTGCAGCCCGGCAAGCTCCACGAGCGCGTCAGCGTCATGCTCGGCTCCAAAAATGAGGTCGAACGGGTGACCTCCTACCACTCCGGGCTATAATCTCGGGCTGTATTCCATAAAACGCCGGTGTAGCTCAGTCGGTAGAGCAGCTCATTCGTAATGAGAAGGTCGGGTGTTCGATTCATCTCTCCGGCACCATTTACCGCGGTAACGCGATAGTGGTTACTAACCGAAAACAGCTGGTGTCATCACTGATGACAGTTGGTTTTCACAAAAGCACAAGCCCTCGATTGAGGGCTTTTTGCTTTTCTGGACCCGAATGGGCATCCTTGATCACGGGGCTCATTGATCAGCCCAACGCAGACCCACTTGACGAGCTACCGCGTGCGGCCACGCTTCGGGCCGCGACGCATCAGGAGGCTCACGCCTTGAAAACCGGGATCGTGCCGCTGGCGTTTCGCCGGTCGCCGGCGGCGAGCAGGAGCCGCCGCAAGCGCTCAATGTTGGCCTCACCCTTGGCCAGTGCGTCCGCAGAGGTGTGGACCGAGTAGCTCCCAAGATGCAAATCATGGGGATGTGGTGTTGC
The DNA here is from genome assembly GCF_056405595.1 of Polaromonas sp. P1_G1. Taxonomy (NCBI): domain Bacteria; kingdom Pseudomonadati; phylum Pseudomonadota; class Betaproteobacteria; order Burkholderiales; family Comamonadaceae; genus Polaromonas; species Polaromonas sp. P1_G1. The sequence goes on along the minus strand of NZ_JBFUBU010000008.1, from coordinate 102,771 downwards.
GGAACCGATCACGAAGATGGCGTCGCCGGTTGAGCCAGCCTTCAATTTGATCGGCTGAACTGCCTGCTCAAAAATGACCATTTCACCGGCTTCGGCTGGGGTCCCCCCGATCAAAAGACCGCTTGAGACCGCCAGCCAGGCAAGCGGCTCTGTCGAAGGTGGCGTGAACGTCCACTCGGTGCCGGCGGCCAGCCTCACCAGCAGGTAAGTCACACCCCCAGGGGCGCGTGCCGGGCTGCGGACGCCTTCGTAGCTGCCGAGAATCACGTGCGCGGGCCCGGCAGTCGGGACGTGCCTGGCTTCAAGGTACTGGCTATCCACCTGCTCATGCTCAAGGTCGGAGCGCAAGGCAATCCAGAGCTGAAATCCCTTGGCTCTCGGCGTCGTCCCGCCGGACAGCTCTTTACCGTGCCACACGCCCTTGCCCGCGCGCATCCACTCGAAGCCGCCGAAACCGATGTGGCCGGTTCCGTCTGTGGGGTCGTCGAATCTCAGGTCTCCGTCGGTGATGACGGTGATCGTTGCAAGTCCCGAGTGCGGGTGGATGGAGAAACCTGCTCGCGGGTCGTGGAGGTCGACGTCAAAAAGGTCGAGAAACACGTAGGGCTTGAGCATGTGGCCAAGGTCCGATGGGCTCATCAAGCGGGTGATCGGGCCGTGTGTAGCTCCGCGCGTCCTGAAGGTGACGCGGCGAAAACTTTCACCGGCGGAAATGGGCAGGTCGTTGAGAGGGTTCATGGTTTCAGGCCTCACCGGGTTTGGGGGTAGCCGCCGAAATGTTTGATCGGTGACCAGCTGGGCAGGATCTCGGGCAGTGCCGGCGAAAGCGAGTGGTAGTCCTGCGCGCCGTACACCACCCGGCCATCCATGACGGTCAAGACCGAGGAAATGGATTTGATCTGGGATTCGGCCACCTCGAAGTAGTCCCTGTCCAGCAGCACGAAGTCGGCGAGGTGGCCGGGGGCGATCATGCCCAGCTCGGTTTCGGCGTTCATGAACCACGCCGCACCGCGGGTGAAGAGCCTCAGCGCTTCGGCGCGTGACAGGCGGTTGTCCCTGGCCAGCACCTCGGTTCCGGAGACCGACTTCCCCGACACCATCCAGCTGATGCCGACCCACGGATTGAACGAGGCCGCCCGGAAGGCGTCGGTGGTCATGGCCAGGGGGATGCCGCTGTCAACGAGCTGGCGCAGGCGCGGGGTCAGCAATGCCTTGTCGCGGCCGTGGGTCTTGATGAATCCGTCGCCGTGCAGCGCCATCTTGGTGTCCAGGGCGATGCCGCCGCCCAGCGCCTTCACCCTGGCGATGTTCGCGGGACTGATGGTCTCGGCGTGTTCAATGCTCCAGCGCAGGCCGTCGAGCGGCATCTTCTGGTTCAGCTTCTCGAGTGCATCGAGGAAAGGCGTGATGTTCTCGTCGTAGCTGATGTGCTCGCGGAAAGGAGTTCGCCTCTGGACTAATTTGGAAACATCCCGCTCCACCAGTTCCCGCATCTTGTCCGGCTCGATGACGACCGCCGGACGGTCGAAGTTCTCATGATCGTGGACATCCGCCGACAGCAACTCGCCGGCGCCGCGGTAGACGTGGCCGTGCGCCAGCTGCGGATGCAGGTTGTGCCCGGGACTGATAGGCGCCGTCTTCGTGATCGCCGTGAGTTGCGCGTCCACCACGCTGCCCTCTCCAAACTGGATGTCCACGAAGGGCATGCGGATGTTGAGGCGGTTGTCGCGGGCAAGGGCGTCCACGGTGGGCACTGCCTTGGGATACCCGCGGAAGCCCGTTCCCGCATCGACGATGGACGTGACCCCGAAGCGGTTGAGGCTGTGGACCGTCTGGACCAGCGAGCTCACCTCCTCGTCGAAAGAGAGCTGCGGAACCATGGTCTCCAGGGCGATGAACAAGAACGTGTAGCCATGGACCACACCGGTGTACCTGCCTCGCTCGTCCTTCTCGAACTCGGTGCCCGGCAGCTTGGGAAACTTGTCGGTGCCCACGCCGAGGGCATCCATCGCCTGCTGGTTCATGAAGGCGCGGTTGTAGGCGTACTGCACGATCAGCGGGCGATTGGGGACGGCCCGGCGGAGTTCGTCCAGGGTGGGGAAACGGTTCTCCTCGAACTGGTAGGGGGACCAGCCGCCAATCACCTTCACCCAGTGGCCTTCAGGTGTACGTTTGGCTTGCTCACCCAGCATCGCCAGGGCCCGGCGCAGCGTCGGCACGCCTTCCCATCGCAGGGTGTAGTTGTATCCGCCCTCGTTGAGCACGTGGGTGTGCGCGTCGATGATGCCCGGAATGAGCCGCCGGCCGCCTGAATCGATGACCCGGGTGTTGGCGTTCTTCAAACCCAGCACCTCGGCATCCGTGCCGACCGAGTAGATGCGGCCGTTTTTGACGGCCAGGGCGGACGCCGCGGCTTGCCCGGGATTGCCGGTGAAGATCCTGGCGTTGTGCACGATCAGGTCCGCGCCCGGCGCCTCTTGCCTGGCTTGTGCATGGGTGTTGGCCAAGCCGTTCACCACCATGAATCCGATCAGTAGTATCAACTTCACTGCTATTTCTCCATTCGAGGGATTTGAAAGACCGCCACCGTGCGGCGATCAGCGAACTGAGCTCCGCGGCGGTGCGCGTTAGATAGGGATATGGCCTGCTGGGCCCAGCACAGTCATTGATCGTTTTTGCTGGCGGCAACACGCCCGGGGAGTCTCAGGCATGCTTCGCTTCGAACTCCGCGTGACGAACATAGTGGGTTCGTGGTCGTTGACCACGCCGCCTGCCCGCATCGAGGCATGACGGACTTGCTATAGAGAGGTAGGAAGAGACTCGATAAGCGAACGGGCCTGTCGCACGCGTCTCTCAAGAATCTCCTCATCCCCGTTTAGATCATCCTGCGTTGCCAGGCACAGGCGTGTTGAGGAGTTGCTGCTCCCACAGGAACGCAATACCGCTGCCGCCGGCATGCTGCGTGATCACTGGCGTCAGTGCTGCCGCTTGTTCGGCCCTGGCCCAGTCGCGCTGCCATTCGGCCGCCAGCGCCAGCCAGGTCATCATGTTCGCGCCGGCTGCGATCATGCGCTGGATGGCGACCTGATGGGCTTCGACGGAAACGGCGCCCGACGCATCGGTGATCACGGTCACGTCCCAGCCTTCGCCGAGGGCCTGGATTGTCGGCATCGCGACACACACCTCGGTCCACAGGCCGGCGATGACCAGCTGTTTGCGGCCCGTCGCCTTCACCGCGTCCACCACCTTCTTGTCCTCCCAGGTGTTGATGAACGTGCGGTCAATCACTTCCTGGCCGGGGAACACGTCGGTGATCTGGGGAAAGAGGAGTCCTCCCCTTGCGGCGACCACCGAGGTCAGGATGGTAGGGACACCGAAGGCCTTGGCGGCCTTGGCCAGACCCGCCGTGTTGTTGATCACCATCTGCGGTTCGTGGCTGTTCACGTTCGCGAGCTGGTAGGGCTGGTGGTCGATCAGAAGGAGTACGGAGTCTTCCGGACGAAGAAGCGAAGCAAGGCCGTTGCGAAGAGTCATTGATGCATCCTTTTTGACGTTGTGAGAGGGGGTGATTCGGGGACGCATGCGCCAGTGGCGACGTCCCTGAACAGCATTTTGCTGTTCCTCTTTTTTATGCGGTAGTACCATTTCGTGGCGAGCTGTGTCGCGAAATGGGGAACACTGAAGTGGATATCGAGGAACTGCGGACATTCGTGGAAGTTGCTGATGCCGGAGGCATTTCACCTGCCGCACTCCGGCTCGGCGTAGCCAAGTCCATCGTCAGCCGGCGGCTCATCAGGCTTGAGGCGGAGCTGGGCGTTCAGTTGCTGGCTCGCACCACGCGGGGTGCATCTCTGACGGAGGCGGGTGCGGCATTTCGTGACTATGCAGCCAGGGTGTGTGCCGAGATAGAAATTGCCAAAGAGACCATCCTGCCCGCCGGCGAGCTTCGCGGCCGCTTACGCGTCGCGGCGCCGCTGTCCTTCGGCCCCACCCACTTCGCACCCGTACTCGCCGAGATGGCGAGCCGGCATCCACAGCTTCACATCCAGACCTGCTACAGCGACCGCTTCGTCGACCTGGTCGCTGAAGGCTACGACTGCGCCATCCGCGTGGGCCATCTCGCGGACTCCAACCTGATGGCTCAATGTGTCGGGCCTGTGAACGGGAGCCTGGTCGCCAGCCCGGCCTACATCAAAGCGCACGGCACGCCTCAAACCCTGGACGAACTCCTGGATCACGAAGCGCTGATGCAGGGCACGGAAACCTGGCAATTGATGAAGGAAGGCAAAGTCGTCTCTGTCCGGCCCCAGGGCCGCTTCAAGGCAGACAACGGCATTGCGCTCGTCGCAGCGGCGGTAGCAGGTATCGGCATCGGCTACCTGCCCCTTGGACTCACCCGTCCCCATCTGGCTTCCGGCGCACTGGTGACGGTCATGCCGCAACACCCGACCAGGCCGGCAGGCGCCTACGTGGTGCGCCCACCGGGCCAGCATCCCGCGCGGAAGATCAGGGTACTGACGGAAATGCTGATGGACTATTTCAGCAAGTTTCCCGACTTCGACTTTGGGGAGGCTCAAGCTTGAGCAGTGGCCTCTTTCGGCACGGATCTTCTTGGTGACGATGCATCCACGGGAAGATGCGGCCCATCTCATTGAGGGTGATGTACCCATGATTTCCCGCAAAAACTGCGGCGACTGGATTAGCGGGCCAACCTTCGTAATGAGAAGGTCGGGTGTTCGATTCAATTGGAAAAGGCATGACTGTTGTTGCTGTTTTTGAAGACCTCCGAGTAGCCGTTTCCGATGTCTTGCTGACGACTGATCAGCCCGGTCGGCATCTAACCATTCCAACAACGGGCTATACCGGAAATCTGTTGTCGGCTTTGCCGCTAAGTCCGACACGGCTCGTGCGTAAGTACGTGGAATTTAAAGCGCAATCGGGCCGTGGAATGCTATTGGCCGCAGGCAATGTCGAACACATAGAAAAACTAGCAGAGAACCTGCAGCGCATCTCCAACGGTACTTGCGCGCTGCCTACACATCTCCAACATCTGCTAGCTGATCGCAGCCCATGGGCAATCGCCGATACGGCGTCCAGATATACAGAATTTCAGGGGTTTTCTCAGTTCGAGGTTATCGGCTCTGCAGGCGATGCACTGTACACACGCACATTTGATGCATCGGCGATAAAACTCTCATTGCCCTATTTCGGCGTAGTCCGGGCTATCGGTAGCGGCGCCGCCGATGTGGCGAATTGGCTTGAAGCTCGGGCAAATCACTGGATTGAATGCGGACTCGACAGTGATGATCTTGAAATCAAGAGATTCCGGACCATGCACATGCTTCCCGCCATTTTTCTGGAGCAAGATACGCGCAGCACACTTCACACGCTTACAAAAGGTGTCGGTGGCTACTATGAAGCGTACTGGCTGGGGAAAGACGAACTGATACCGATGGATTCCGTGCTGACCATATTCGCTACGATTGTTGGCAAGCCACGTAACTACACCGTTGAACTAAGACGGTTGTTTTTTCATCTTTATAAGGACGGCTGGTTGTTCGTTGTTTCGCTGTTCAACTTGCCCAAGATTGTTAGTCTTGGACATCCCCTGAAGTGCCCGCTTGGTGATCTAGAGCAGTTTCCAATCCCACCATTAACAAACTCGACTGTTACGCCCAACTGGACGGTGGATCGGCTTGCGATGCAAGCCTGCGCCGCAGGCCATACGCGATTGATCCTATCTAAGGACGTAGACTCCAAGCCCATCACCCGCCGCTTTTTTCAAGGCCATCAACCATTCCACCGTTTGTTCGACCTCAAGGTGTCAGGTGGACGCTTGAATATTGCTTTGAACCAAGCTGGGTTTTCGCATTTTGGAGCCAAATTCCTTAGCAGCGTCGATGATCCAATGGTCTTGAAACTTTGGTAGCTATGGCAGCAAGGCAAATTCAAAAAAACCAACGCCGACCGCCATCAAACGCTTTCCCTTGGATAGCCGCATTTGCTTTCGCTGGTTTGCTTTGCCTTTTGCTGTTCGGTGGGTTTCAGCTGCTCGGCGCAGCAATATCTTCGCGTTGAATCCACCTTGATCGATGAGACCCCCGAAAAACTGCGGTGAAGTGACAACAATAAGTGAGTTCACTAAGTAAATTCGCGGCTTGAAGGTGCTTTTTTCAGTTACGCGCTGTTACGATCTACAGACGCCCTGAACAGAGCCTTCCGAGAGCTCCTTTTCCCRAGTCATTTGTTCAGCCCACCGCCCCCCGTGGATAAGAACAAATGAGTCAAAGCCGCTTGATCAGACACCTGGCCCGTTGCGGCCTCACCGGCATGCTTGCAGTAGCTGCCGCCTCAACGGCCCTCGCGGCCGATGAGCGTTTTGACATCACGCGTTTCCAGGTTGAAGGCAATACCCTGCTGCCCGCGGCGGAAGTGGATCGCCTGGTCGGCCCGCTGGCCGGGCCGCAGCGCGGTTTTGCCGACATCCAGCTGGCGATTGAAGCCTTGCAGCAGGCTTATCGCAAGGCCGGCTACAGCACGGTGCTGGTGTCGGTGCCAGAGCAGGAACTGGCCGGCGGCGCGGTGAAGCTGCTGGTGCGGGAAAGCGTGATCTCCTCGATCACCATCACGGGCAATGAACATTTCGACGAAGCCAATATCCGCGCCAGCCTGGTGCGGCTGCAGGTGGGCGGCGCGCCTCGCCTGGGCGCGATTTCCGAATCCATCCAGCTGGCCAATGAAAGCCCGGCCAAACAGGTCGGCGTGACGCTGGCCGAGGGCGAGAAACCCGGCACCATAGACGCGAAAGTCCTGGTCACAGACCACAAGCCGCTGCGCGTCATCACCACGCTGGACAACACGGGTTCGCCGTCCAGCGGCCGCTGGCGCACCGGCATTGCCGTGCAGCATGCCAACCTCTTCAACCGCGACCACGTGGGCACGCTGGCCTACACGACCTCGCCGGACAGCCCTTCGGGCGTGAACCTGAATGTCTTTTCGGTCGGCTACCGCGTCCCGCTGTATGCCTTTGGCGACAGCGTCGACTTCATCTATGGCAAATCGAGCGTCAATTCGCCGGCCAGCTCCCCGGTGCTGGGCGGGCTGCTGGGCTTCACGGGCAAGGGCGACGTCTATGGCCTGCGCTGGAACCATTTCCTGGGCCGCAGCGGCGAAAGCACGGCCAAGCTGGTGCTGGGCCTGGACCACAAATTCGTCGACTCGCGCTGCGAGGTCGGCGGCGTCACGGTGAGCATCGCACCGCCGACACCGCCGATTGCCTCGTGTGTGCCCTACAAGACCACGCCGCTGAGCATCACCTACAGCAGCCAGACCGAGGGTGTCGACCAGATATCCGGCTACAGCGTGGGCCTGTCGCGCAACATTGCCAGCGGCGAGCGCTACACCAATATTGACGGCCGCACGGACCGCTACTCTTACCTGACGCCGGGCAACCGCGCGACGCGCGACGATTTCATGGCCGCGCGCGGCACGGCTTCCTGGTTCAAGGCCCTGGCCGGCGGCTGGCAGGCCCGGCTGGCCGGCAGCGCGCAGTTCACCGACACGCCGCTGCTCGCCGGCGAGCAGTTCGGGCTGGCCGGATCGACGACGGTGCGCGGCTTTCAGGAGCGGGCCGTGGCGGCCGACAGCGGCATCGTGGCCAATGCCGAGCTGTACACGCCGGAGTTCGCCGGCAGCGTCGGCTTGCCGGGCCAGTTGCGCGGCGTATTTTTTGTTGACGCGGGCCACGGCAGCAACAACAAGGTGGGCAGCAGCGGTGTGCCCGGCAGCGTCACGGTGTCCAGCCTGGGCGCGGGCCTGCGCTATGTCTTCAGCCGCGACTTCAGCCTGAACGTGGACCTGGCGCGCGTGAACAACGCGGGCACCTCCCTCACGGAAAAACGGGGCGACTGGAATGCCCACCTGAGCGCCTCGCTGGCGTTCTGAAGAAGACGAAGAAGAACACAAGGTCCATCACCATGATCACCATGCATTCGAACCCGCATTCCAGTCCCCTTCGCCTCTCGCTGCTGGCCAGCGCCCTGTGGGTGGCCTGCGCCACGCAGGCCTTTGCCCAGGGCTTGCCGGCCGGCACCCTGCCCACGGGCTGGAACGTCACCTCGGGCAACGCGGCGATCACAAAAAACGGCAACACGCTGACCATCAACCAGACCAGCCAGCAGGCGATCGCCAACTTCGCGACCTTCAGCGTCGGCTCCAATGCGCTGGTCGACATCCACCAGATCAACAGCTCCGCCGCGCTGCTGGCGCGCGTCAACGGCGGCGACCCGTCGCTGATCCAGGGACAAATCAGGGCCGACGGGGCCCTGTGGCTGATCAACCAGGCGGGCATCATGGTGGGGCCGGGCGCGCGCATCGACGTGGCGCGTTTCATCGCAAGTTCGCTGAACGTCAGCGACAGCGATTTCCTGGCCGGCCGCATGAACTTCAAGGGCACGGGCACACCGGGCGAAGTGCGCAACGAGGGCACCATCAACGCGGCCAGCGGCGGCAGCATCTACCTAGTGGGCGCCAATGTCGCCAATACCGGCAGCCTGAACGCGCCCCAGGGCGAGGTACTGCTGGCGGCGGGGCAAACCGTGCAACTGGTGGACACGGCAACGCCGGGCGTTTCCGTCGCCATCACCGGCACGCCGGGCGAAGTCCGCAACATGGGCCAGATCACGGCCGAAGCCGGCCGCATAGGCCTGGCCGCCGGCCTGGTGAGCAACAGCGGCACGATCAACGCGTCCAGCGCGGTGCGGGAAGGCGGCCGAATTTTCCTGCGCGCTTCGGGCGACCTCAAGACCTCGGCGACCTCCAGCATCAGCGCCAACGGCACGACCGGCGGCAATGTGGTGCTGATTGCCGAGAACGCGGCCTCCATTGACGGCCAGGTGTCAGCCACCGGCAGCGCGGGCCGCGGCGGCTATGTCGATACCTCGGGCAAAAACTCGCTGGACGTGGTGAACGTCCCGACGGTCGGCCAGGGCGGCGAATGGCACATAGACCCCTTCAACATCGAGATCGTGGCGGCCGGGCCGGATGCCGGCGTCGTGGGCACCAATGCCATCACCTCCAATGAGACCGGCGCCCGTATCAACGCGGCGACCATCGTTGCCCAGCTCGATGCCGGCACGAATGTGAGCATCACCACGGGCACGGGCAACCCTGCCATGGACATGGCGCACGGCGACATCACGGTATCGGCTGCCATCAACAAGACCGCCGGGGGCGACGCGGCACTGACGCTGAACGCCAACAACAACATCATCATTAACGCGCCCATCACCAGCACCTCGAACAAGCTGGCCCTGAACCTGAACAGCAACTACCTGAACAACTACCCGGCGGACAACCACGCGGTACAGCTCAATGCCAACCTGGCGCTGAACGGCGGCGCGCTCACCGTGTCGCAAAGCGGGGGCAATGCCAACGGCACGCTCAACATCGCGAGCGGCACGACGACGCTGGCGGGCGGCTCGGCCATCAACGCCGCGGGCGTGAATGTGCAGGCCGGCGGCACGCTGGCCGGTGCCGGCACCCTGGCGCTGGGCGGCACCGGGACGCTGCTGAACAACGGCACCGTGTCACCGGGCACGGCAGGATCCGTCGGCACGCTGTCCGTCCAGGGCAAGTACACGCAGGGCAGCACCGGGGTGCTCAACATCAAGCTGGCGGCCACCGATAGCTTTGACAGGCTCGCCATCAGCAACACTGCCAGCCTGAACGGCCGGCTCAACGTCCGCGCGCTCAACGGCTTTGTGCCGCTTGCCGCGTCGTTTTACAACGTTGTGACGGCAACGGGTTCGGGCAGCGGCAGTTTCAGTACGGTCGATGCACCCAACATCACYGGCACGGCCGGCACGGCGAACCTGGCCGTCAGCTACCCCGGCTCAGGCACCGTTGCCCGCATCACGACAACCGCTTCCTCAGCGAGCATCTGCTCGACCTCGCCCAATTCAATGCTCTGCCAGGTGCTGTCGGCCGCCATCCCTGTCGCGGTCGCGGTCCAGCCCGCCACCACGGCGGCCACCACGGCGTCGAACGTCATCGTCAGACAGCTCAGTCCCGGCGGGGCGCTGTTTATTTTCGAGGGTGAATCCACCCCCGAACAGGTCGCCGCCATGCCGGTTTCCATCCCGGCGGCCGGCAGCTCGGGAACTTCATCGGCGTCCGGCAATGACGAGAAAAAGAACGACAAAAAAGAGGACCAGATGATCATTAAAACCGTTACCAAAACAGCACCGCCACCGCCAAAAACATTCTGCAACTGAGGTGCATGACATGAAGCTGCCAACATTTTTCACTCCCCTGCTTCCCGCATGTGCGATGGCGATCGCGCTGATGCTGCTGGCCCCGCTTGCGCAGGCCCAGGTGGTCGGCACCGTCACCAAGGTTTCCGGCCTGACGGTGGCCAAAAGCGCCGAGGGCCGCAGCCGGGTGCTGGCCGAAAACTCGCCGCTGCGCCAGGGCGATAGCGTCACCACCGGGCGCAACGCCTTCGCCCGCCTGGAGTTTGTGGACGGCGCGGCCATCGTGCTGCAGCCCGAGTCCCTGCTGGTGTTGACGCGCTACAGCTACGACGCCGGCAAGCCCGGACTCGACAAGGTGGAGCTGGCGCTGACGCAAGGCGGCTTCAGCAGCACGGCCGGCGCGCTGGGAAAACGCAGCCCCGACGCCGCCGTGATCATCACGCCCGCGGGCAATCTGCAGGGCAGCGCCAGCATGGAGGTTTCCCTCAGGCAGCCTTGAGCCGACTGAGCCGCCTCCACAACCCCAACACAGCAGGAAATCCCATGAAAAAATTCATTTCAAGTTGCCTGGCCTTGCTGGCCGCACTGGTCTCCACCGCAGCCCTGGCGCAGCCCGCGCCACTGGGCATCCCCCGGTCCTCCCCCTCTCCCGCGCTGGCACCGGGGTTGTATGTGCACGTGATAGACGGCCTGGTCAACCTGAGCAACCAAGGCGGCACCACCAGTTTCGCGCCCGGCCAGTTTGGTTTCACGCCCACGTTCACGACGCCGCCATCCCCTCTACCCAAAGTTCCAGGTATTCTGTTGGTACCCCCGGTGGCGTTCCTCCCCTCAACCGGCAGCAATGGCGCGACCGGCGGCAACAAGGCGGCCGCCATCGACTGCGTGGTGCGCTGAACCACGGGCGCTGCGCAGCCCGGCCCCTTCAAAGCCCCTGTTTCGCAAGGAACAGGGGCTTTTTTCATGCCCGCGGGAAGCGCCGGCCGCCCACAATGAGTACCTTGGTCGTACCGGGGAAGCCCTGCCCTGGCGGCGTTGCGTATTGAGGGGCTTTGCCTAAGAATGGACCCGAACAACGGGAGGTTCTTATGAAGACACCATTTGCAGGACTGTTGCCGGCCGCCCTGGCCCTGCTGGCCGTCGCGATGCCGCAATGGGCCGGGGCCCAGGCCACGCTGGAAAAGATCAAGAGCCGCGGCCAGATCAACATCGGCTACCGCGCGCTGGCGGCGCCCTTCTCGTATCACCAGACGCCGGAAAAACCGCTGGGCTACAGCATCGAGTTCTGCAAACCCATGATCGAGCGCCTGCGCCAGGCCGCCGGCAACAAGAACCTGCCGGTGCGCTACATCGCCACCGAAGTGGACGCCCGCGTCCGCCTGCTGTCCGAGGGTAGTGTGGACCTGCTCTGCGAGAACGTGACCGACACGCCGGAGCGCCGCGCGCGCATGGAATTTTCGACGCCGATTTTTGTCGACGCCATCCAGGTGGCCGTGCGCAACAAGGACATGATCAGCACGCTGGAGCAGCTGAAGGGCAAGAGCATCGTCGGCATCGACGGCAGCACGGTCGTGCCGGCCCTTGACCGCTATGCGCAGTCCCACTCGCTGCAGTGGCAACACGCCAAGGCCGTCAACCCCGACGCCGCGCTGGGGCAGCTGCAACTGGGCTGGGCGGCCGGTTATGCGCGCGACGGCGTGATGCTGGCGGCGCAGCTCGCCAGCCAGCCCGACGCCGGCAACTACACCATCCTGCCGGAGCGCCTGTCGGTGGAAACCATCGCCATCGGCTACCGCAAGGGCGACGCCGCCATGGGCGAGCTGGTCAATGCCTCCATCAAGGAATCCATGCGCAGCGGCGCCGCACAGGGCTGGTATGAGCAATGGTTTTTAAAGCCGGCCAAAGCCGGCGGCAAGCCGCTGTTCACGGCCATGCCCCCGGAAATGAAAACGCTTTTTGACGCCGCCAAGGCCAACTGACCGAAGCCGGGCAGACGCCCCGGCGGCTCAAAATGCTACGGGTTTCCAGGCTGCCGGTGTCGCCGAAACAATGATGTAATGCGCTCAAAACACGCCGGCTCCCTTCAGCAGGGTGCCGGCAACTCAATTAAAAAAAACAGGCCAGGAACGCCGATGCAAACGTCCCTCCGGATTCACCCCAGCGCCGCGTGCTAGGCCCGCGAATCCATGCCGCTTTCAGCCACCCCTGATTCCGACGCCCTGGCCTTGTTGCGCCAGGACCCCTTGTTTGCCGACCTGTCGGGCAGCCAGCTGGCGCGCCTTCTGGCCAGCCTGCACTGGGTGGAGTTCGCCGCCGGCGAAGCGCTGTATGAAAAAGGCACGCCGGCCGGATTTTTGTATGTGCTCCAGTCCGGCGCGCTGCAGCTGAGCACGCCGGGCGGGCGCACGCTGGCCCTGGCCGGCATGCGCTGCGGCGAAGAAGCCGCCGGCGACACGGCAAACTACCTGTGCAGCGTGAGCGCCACCGCGCCGGTCAAGGCCTTGCGCCTCACGCGCGAAGCCCTGACGGAACTCAGCGCGAAGTCGCCGTCGCTGCGCAGCCGGGCCCTGCTGGCGCTGATGGGCTATGTGGGCGGTGAAAACTTTCTTCCGCCGGTCAAGCCCGCCGCCAAAAAGCCGCCCAAGCCGGTTTCGAAGCGCGAGCTGGTCGGCTGGCTGGCCGTCATCGGCGTTCCGCCCGCGATCTATTTCCTCTCCGGCATGGCCGGGCTGGTGGTGGAGGCCTCGCTGTTCCTGGCCATCCTGTCGGCCACGGTGCTGATGTGGCTGTTCAACCTGGCCGACGAATTCGTGCCGCCGCTGGTGGCCATCACCGCGGTGCTGATCGTGGGCCTGGTGCCCTCCGAGGTCGCGCTGGCCGGCTTCTCGTCGCGCACGCTCACGACGCTGGTCGGGGTGTATGCGCTGGCGGCCGTGATCTCGGCCTCGGGCCTGAGCTACCGCTTCATGCTGTGGCTGCTGATCAAGCTGCCCGACACACCCTTCTGGCACCAGGCGGCGCTGCTGCTGTCGGGCTACCTGCTCTCGCCCATCATGCCTTCGGGCAACGCCCGCCTGTCGCTGGTGCTGCCTTTTTACCGCGACATGATCGACGGCCTGAACCTGCCGGCACAGGGCAAGTCGGCGACGGCGCTGATGGCCGCGACCTTCTCGGGCGCCATGCTGTTTTCGCCCATGCTGCTGACCAGCAAGTCCTCCAACCTGACGGCCTTCGGCATGCTGCCCTTGCAATTGCAGGACCAGTTCCAGGGCCTGTTCTGGTTTGCGGCGGCCGGCGTGGCCGCGCTGACCGTCACCGCCGCGCACCTGCTGGTGGTGCGCCTGTGTTTCGGCCGCACGGCGCAGGCCGCCCTGCCCAAGGAAAGGCTCAAGCGCCAGCTGGATTTGCTGGGCCCCATCACCAAGCCCGAACAAGCCGCCCTGGCCGGCTTCCTGTTCTTCCTGGTGGGGGCCGGCACCGCCGACTGGCACCAGATCTCGCCGGCCTGGCTGGCCGCGTTTTTGCTGGCCGGCTTGCTGCTGATGGGCTTGCTGAGCAAGAAGGACTTCCAGCAAAAGATCGACTGGCCCATGATTTTTTTCCTGCTCAGCCTGGACGGCCTGAGCCGCGCCATCAGCTACCTGGGCCTGGACACGGCGCTGGCGCACTCGGCCGGCGGCCTGTTCGATTTTGTCGGCGGCCGGATGGCCTGGTTCATTCCCGTGGCGCTGGCGGTCACGCTGCTGCTGCGCCTGGTGCTGCCGATCACCGCGGGCATGATCGTGGCCGCGGTGATCCTGATTCCCATCGGGCAGGCGCAGTTCATCAACCCCTGGGTGGTGGTCTTCCTGACCGCCATGTTCAGCGACATCTGGTTCCTGCCCTACCAGAGCTCGCAGTACCTCCAGGTGCAGGGCAGCGGGCTGGACCGCTATTACAAACACTCGGATTTCCTGCGCTATAACCACTGGATGAACCTCGCGCGCCTGCTGGCGGCCTATCTATCGATTCCCTACTGGGAATGGCTGGGGCTGGTATGAAGAGCGGAACGCTGGCCGCCCTCACGGCCGCGGCGCTGCTGGCCGCGCTGCTGCTGCTGGGCCTGTTCAACCTGTCCAAGCCGCGCATCCTGGTGCTGCACAGCTCGGAGCGCAGCTCCACCACCGTCGGCAAGATGGACGAAGGCATACGCCAGGCCCTGGGCAAAAATCGGCAGCCGATGACGGTGCGCTGGCACTACCTGGGCATAGACGCCCTGCCCGACGAAGACCACCGCCAGGACGCGGCGAAGGAAGGCCTTCGCACCATCGCGCAGTTCGACCCCGACGTCGTGATCGGGGTGGACGACGAGGCCCAGGAATACGTGATGCGCCGCTTCGCCGGCAAGGCCCGTCCCAAGGTGGTGTTCGCCGCCATAGACCATGAACCCGCGGAATACGGCTACGTGGGCGCCGCCAACGTCACCGGCGTGGCCGAAACCATGCCGCTGGCAGCCATCCGCGACCTGCTGCAATACGTCAAAAAGGGCCAGCCCGTGCGGCTGGCGGTGCTGAGCGACACAAGCCCCACCGGCAAGGGGCGGGTCAAGCAGCTTGAAGCCTTCGATTGGGCGCCGCACAGCGTGGCGAGCGTCCACACGCCGGGCGACTTCGCCGCCTGGCAGGCGGCCGTCAAGGGCATGGAGGGCAAGGCCGACGTGGTGCTGATGCTGTCCCACGGCAAGCTGCCGGCCGGGCCCGGCGCGGCCGGCGCCGTGCCGGAAGCCGAACTCATACGCTGGATGGAAGCCCACGCGGCGCCACTGCCGCTGGGCACCGACATCGAGTACGTGCAGCAAGGCGGGGGGCTCAGCGTGGCGCCGTCGGCCAAATCCATGGGAGAAGCCGCCGCAGCCGACGCACTGAGCTGGCTCAAGGCCAAGCCCGCAGGCCAGGCGCCGCCGGCCAGCCAGGACACGCGCTACAGCGTGGCCGTGCGCGCCGCAGCGCTGCGCGCCCGCAACATCAGCCTGCCGTCGATCTACCTGGAAGCGGCCCGGCTGGAGCAGCTTTATTACCCCTGACGCGCCCCGCGCTTCAGGGCTGCGTGACGGTGATGGGCTCCAGGCCGGTTTTGCGGATCACGGGCGCGGCCGCCGCAGTGGTGAAAAAGCGGATCAGCGCGCGGGCCGCATCGGGCTCCCGGGCATCCGCCGCGATGCCGGCTGAAAACACCGTGACGCGCTGCACCTCGGCGGGCAGCGGCCCGACATAGTCAATGCCCGCAATCGGCAGCAACTCGCTGACCTGCTGAAAACCCAGCTCGGCCTCGCCGCGGGCCACCACCGTGCCGACCCGCTCGCTGAGGATGCGGCGGCTTTTGCCGGCGACCTGGTCGGCAATGCCCAGGCGCTGGAACAATTCGGTGGAGATATAGACGCCGCTGGCGCTGGCCGAGTAGGCGATGGACTTCGCTTCCAGCAAGGTGCGCCTGAGCGCATCGACGCTGCCGATGTCAGGTTTGGGCGTGCCGGCGCGCACGGCCATGCCAATCAAGGAGCGCACCAGGTCCACCCGGCTACCGGCTACCRCCTTGCCCTCGCCGGCCAGCGCATCCAGCGCGGGCGCCGCCAGGATCACGACGTCGACGCGCTCCTTGCGCGCCAGCCGGCTGGGAATGGCATCGGGCGCATTGCCCATCGATGCGCCGTAGGACGTGATGACCTTGTGCCCGGTCGCGCGTTCGAAGTCGGGGACCAGTTCGTTGTAGGCGGCGGTGAAGCCGCCCGAGGTCATGACGTGGATGTCGGCAGCCCACAAGCCGGCGCCCGGCCAGGCCAGGGCCGGCAGCAGCGCAAGAAGCCTGGCAACCGCCAGCAGCCGCCGCATGCCCTGTCGTGCCTGTTTTGCGATCGAAGTCATCCGGCAACTATACGCGGGCCGGGCGGGTTTTGTGGACGGCTCAGGGCCTGGCGCCGTCCTGCGGGATGTCGTCGGGCGTGATGAAGGAGTCTTCCCAGGGGGCCGCGAACTGGTGGTCGGCCTCGTCCTGAACGATGCCGGAGCCGGTGCTGAGCGGGTCGAAGTTGGTGAAGCGGATCTTGCGGTTGCGCTCCAGCTTGGCCCGCAGGCTGCTGCGGGCCGCAGCCATGGCGGACATGTCGACATGCGCCGCATGTTCCACCTGCTGCGCATCGGCGACCAGGGCGCCGCCGTCGGCCGCGCGCATGGTGTCGGGCACGGTGGCCAGGGCGTCGGCTTCCGCGTCCCCCGGCAAAGCCATGGGCGGCTCGCCAAGCACGGCCGGGAAGGACGGCTCATCGTCCGACAGATCGATTTCACCGAGGAAGGCGGCACGCACGTCCTCCAGCGTCGGCAGGTTGCTGGCGCGCACCACGGCGTAGGCGATGCCGCATTCGGCGAACAGTTTGCGCTTGAGGTCGCGGTTGCTGGCCCTCAGGCCCTGCGGGCCGGGCACGTCAAGGCAGCCGATGACGGTGCCGTCGGCGGCGCAGACCGTGAAGCTGCAGTACACGTTCTTGAGCAGTTCGTAGGAGCGCTGGCCTTCGGCTTCGTTGCGCGGCGAGACAAAACGGATGACGGGGACCTTGACCACCACGTGGTGGTCAAAGAAAGCGCGCTGCAGCCAGTGCCAGACTTCCTGCTCGGCCTCGAGCAGCAGCGGCCGTACCTGCAGGTGCCATTGCGCCGGAATGCGGCGCTTCTTGCGCGCGGCGCGCGCCAGCCAGCCATGGTGGCAGGCCGCTCCCGTCGCCATCCCTGACACGGCTGTGGCCGTCAGGGCCAACACAAAAACATCAAACATGGGTGCCTTAAACTTTTTTTCAGTTTAAAACACAGGACCTTCAAGTTACAACCATTTACGTATAACGGTGTTGTTGCGGCGTCTCACCTGTAAATCGAAGGCCTTAAAACACGACTTAATTCACATAACGGCCGGTAAAAGTCTCGAAATCGCCACAGGATAAAGAACGAGTCATTACGACTCGACAGATGCAGGCACCGGGCTGGCCAGCACCTTGTCGATGCGCTTGCCGTCCAGGTCCAGCACCTCAAAACGCCAGCCCGCACATTCGACGGCCTCCGCAGTTTTGAGCAGCCGGCCCGAGACGCTCTGCAGCAGGCCGGCAACCGTGTTGTAGCGGCCCTTGCCTTCTTCGGGCAATTCCTTGATGTCCAGCCTGGCCTTGAGTTCGGCGACGGGCATGACGCCGTCGATCAGCCAGCTGCCATCCTCGCGCTCGGTGGCCCAGGCGTCGACCTGGGCGCCGGGCTGCAACTCGCCGGTGATGGCCTCCAGCATGTCCATGGGCGTCATCAGGCCCTGCACCACACCGTACTCGTCGACCACAAACACGATGCGGGTGGAGCGCGCGCGGAACTGTTCGAGCAGCTCCATGCCGGTCAGCGTTTCCGGCACGAACACCGCCGGCACCGCGTATGCGCCTATGCGGTCCGCCACCGACGGCACGGCGCCCAGGCTCTGGCCCGGGGCTGGCGCGACAGGCTGGATCTGGCCGCGCAGTGCGAGCAGTTTGGCCACGTTGACCACGCCCACCACGTCGTCGAGGCTGCCGCGGCACACCGGGTACCAGGAATGCCCGGTGGCGCCGGCCTTGTCGATGGCCTGGGCCACGGTGTCGGAGGCGTCCAGCCATTCGATGTCGGAGCGCGGCAGCATCAGCGAGGTGAGCAGCCGGTCGTCGAGCAGGAACACGTTCTGCACCATCTGGTGCTCGTGCTCTTCAATCAGGCCGGCGTCCACGCCCTCTTCCAGGCTGGCGGCGATCTCTTCCTCGGTCACGGCCCGGCCGGCCGTGTTGTCGATGCGCAGCAGCTTGAGCACCGCCTGCGTGCTGATGGACAGCAGCCGCACAAAAGGCTTGAAGCCGATGGCCACCCACATCATGGGCCGCGACACCAGGCGCGCGACGGTTTCCGGGTAGAGCTGGCCTATGCGCTTGGGCACCAGCTCGCCGAAGACGATGGTGATGAAGGTGATGATGGTGACCACCAGCGCGGTGGCGGTGATCTGGGAGGCGCGTTGCGGCGCGCCGAAGGTCTGGATCCAGGCCGCCAGCCCGTCGCTGAAGGCCGCCTCGCCAATGATGCCGTTGAGCATGCCGATGGAGGTGATGCCGACCTGCACCGATGAGAGAAACTGCGTGGGGTTGTCCAGCAGGCCCAGCGCGGATTGCGCGCCCTTGTCGCCGGACTCCCCCATGGCCGTGAGCCTGGCCTTGCGGCTCGAGGCGAGGGCCATTTCCGACATGGCAAACACGCCGTTGAGCAGCGTCAAAAAAGCAATCAGCAAAAAGTCCATGTGGCCTGGCGCAAAATAAACACATGTCAATGTACTGTATCGGCGACCTTCAGGGTTGCGACGTGCCCCTGGGGCGGCTGCTCGACAAGATCGATTTCTCGCCCAGCCGCGACACGCTCTACGTCCTCGGCGACCTCGTCAACCGCGGCCCCGACTCGCTCAAGGTGCTGCGCCGCCTGGCGGCCCTGGGCGATGCGGCGCAATGCCTGCTGGGCAACCACGACCTGCACCTGCTCGCCCTGTGGCAGGGCGCGCGCCCCCCGGGCCGCAAGGACACCGTGCAGGACATCCTGCAGGCGGAGGACAGCGAGACGCTGCTCGACTGGCTGCGCCACCGCGCCATGGCCTTGCACCGCCACGGCTGGCTGATGGTGCACGCCGGTGTGCTGCCGCAGTGGACGGTGGCGCAAACCATGGCGCTGGCGTCCGAGGTCGAGCAGGTGCTGCGCGGCGGCGACCTCAAGGGCTTCTTCAGCGCCATGTACGGCAATACGCCGGACCACTGGAGCGACGGCCTGCAGGGCGCCGACCGGCTGCGCGTGGTGGTCAACGCGCTCACGCGCCTGCGCTTTTGCACGCTCGAAGGGGTAATGGAGTTCGGCAGCACCGAAGGCGCCGGCGACGCGCCTGCCGGCTACCTGCCGTGGTTTGACGTGCCGGGGCGCCAGACAGCCGGCACGCCGCTGGCCTTCGGCCATTGGTCCACGCTGGCCAAGGAAGGCGGCACGCCGCGCTTACACAGGAACACCCTGCCGCTGGACACCGGCTGCGTCTGGGGCGGCTGCCTCACGGCGGCAAAACTGGGGGCGCAGGCCGGCAGCTTTGAACTGATCGCCGTGCCCTGCGAGCAGGCGCAAAAACCCGGCAAGAAAGACAAGGCCGGCAAGTCAGGCTGAAACCGGCTGCGGCTCACGCGCTTCGTCGGCCCAGGCGCGCGCCACGCTGGCGGACAGCAGCAGCACGGCCGACGAAAAGTAAATCCACATCAGGATCACCACCAGCGAGCCGGCCG
Source organism: Polaromonas sp. P1_G1 (assembly GCF_056405595.1). Lineage (NCBI taxonomy): Bacteria > Pseudomonadati > Pseudomonadota > Betaproteobacteria > Burkholderiales > Comamonadaceae > Polaromonas > Polaromonas sp. P1_G1. Next base: position 83,184 of record NZ_JBFUBU010000008.1, on the reverse strand, counting down.
CGCCATACGCCGACACCACGGCTGCGGTGGAGAGGTAAAAAGCCATCAGGTGCTTGCCGACCGCAAACAGGATGGCCCCCGCGGCGGCACCCATCACCAGATAGCGCAAAGAAGGCTTGGGGCCTACGCTGATTCTCATGAGCGCCACAAACAGCAGCACACAAAAGCCGAAAGACACGACCTCATTGAGGACCCAGGCGACTTTTTCGATCGGCAGATAACCGCCGGCCCAGCCCGAGAGAAGGCCCAGGAAGGTCGAGATCGCCAGCGACACCAGCAACAGGAAACCGAAGGCCAGGATGTAAGCCACCCCGCGCAGGCGCACCGAGGCACCGTGCCACCACTTTTGCTGCGGCACTTCGCCGCTGCCTTGGCGCCACAGCCGCTCAAACGCGTCCTGCAATTCCGCGAAGACGCCGGTGGCGCCGAACAGTAGCAGCGCAAACGCCAGCAGCGAGGCCGTGATGCCCTCCGACGGCGCCTGCGCGCTGGACAGCGCTTGCTGCACCACCTGGGCGCCCTGCGCGCCGATGACGCTGCGGATCTGGTCGACGAGGCTGGTTTCGAGGTAGGCGCGGTCCAGCCACCAGCCCAGCACGGCGACCAGCAGGACCAGCAGCGGCGCCAGGCTCAGGATGCCGTAGAAAGACATGGCCGCGCTCATGCGCATGCCGCCGGCGTCAATCCAGTGGTCGACGGCGCGCCTCAAGGGGCGAAAGATTCTCAGGAGTGGGTGAAAAGGCGCGGGAAGCCCGAAGGCCGCTGAACGTGGAGGCTGGGGTAGCGGCTTCAGGTTCGGGTCGGATTTCGCCATCATGGAGACAGCGTAGAAGCCGGGGTGCGCGCCCCGCACCGGACAGCCCCGCTACCAGCCGTAGGCGTGAACCGACGGCGGTTTAGACCGTGGACTGGTTCTTGAACAGCGCTGCGACCTTTTTCTTGGGCTTGATGTTGGCCGACACGCTGCTGCGTGCGGGAGCGGCCTTGGAAGCGGCTTCCCAGGCGGGCTGGGCTTCGGGCGCGGCTGTGGATTCGTAGGGCTGGTCGAAGAAGGGGTCGCGCTGCGCGGCCGGCTGGCGGTGCGGCGTGTATTCGCGGCGTTCGCGCGGCTGGCGTGCCTCGCGCGGGCTGCCGCCGTCTTCAGCTTCGCGGTACATGCGGCGGCCGTCGTTGATGCGGCCCTGCTCGCTGATGCGCGGGCGGTCTTCCTCGAATTCGATGGGCTCGAGCTCGATCTTGGTCTTGATCAGTTTCTCGATGTCGGCGACCAGGCGCTGATCGCTGGCGGCGACAAAGCTCACGGCCAGGCCGGATGCGCCGGCGCGGCCGGTGCGGCCGATGCGGTGCACATAGTCTTCCGCATTGAAGGGCACGTCGAAGTTGAACACCGCCGGCACGTCCTTGATGTCGAGGCCGCGCGCGGCCACGTCGGTGCAGACCAGCAAATCGACTTCGCCCTTCTTGAAGGCTTCCAGCGCCTTGAGGCGCTCGTCCTGGCTCTTGTCGCCGTGCAGCGCGGTGGTTTTGAGGCCCTCGCGCTCCAGCGAGCGGGCCAGGCGCGCGCAGCCCAGTTTGCTGTTGACGAACACGAAGGCCTGCTTCATGCCGCGTTCTTTGAGGATCTGGTGCAGCGCGCGGCGCTTGTCGTCGGCGCCCACGCTGTAGAAGTGCTGCTCGACGGTGGAGGCCGTGGCATTGGAACGCGCCACTTCGATGGTCACCGGGTCCTGCAGGTAGCTGGAGGCCAGGCGCTTGATTTCAGGCGAGAAGGTGGCCGAGAACAACAAGGTGATGCGCTGCTTGGGCAGGTAGCTCAGGATGCGCTGCAGGTCGGGCAGGAAGCCGATGTCCAGCATGCGGTCGGCCTCGTCGAGCACCACGTACTCGACCTGGTTGAGCACCGCGTTCTTGGCCTCGATGTGGTCCAGCAGGCGGCCGGGGGTGGCCACCAGCACTTCCACGCCTTTTTTGAGCTCGGCCGTTTGCGGCTTCATGTCCATGCCGCCGAACACCACGGTGCTGCGCAGGTTGGTGTATTTGGCGTACAGCTCGACCTGCTGGGCCACCTGCACCGCGAGTTCGCGCGTGGGCAGCAGCACCAGCGCGCGCACCGGATGGCGCGCGGGCGAGGTCGAGGCGTTTTCGTGCTTCATCATGCGCTGCAGCAGCGGCAAGGCGAAGGCTGCCGTCTTGCCGGTGCCGGTCTGCGCGGCGCCCATGACGTCTTTGCCCTGCAGGACGACCGGGATGGCCTGTTCCTGGATGGGGGTCATGGTCTCGTAGCCCATTTCGGCGACGGCGCGGGCCAGCGGTTCAGCCAGCGAAAGATTGGAAAAAGAGGATGTCATAAGAAAGCTCTGCCTAACACTAGCGGGTAACTGTTGCGGTAGTAGCGCGCGGTCGGGGATGGGATTGCCAAGGCGCGTATTGCAGCCAACAGCACAGCCATTGGCGGGAAAGGTAACGCCGCAGACCGCCCGGGTCCCGTGCGGTCTGGACCGCGGGGCAAGGCTTTGTGCAGAGCTTCCTCAGCCCTCTATTGTCGCACTTTGGGCGAATTGGCCGGTTTTGCCGGCCCTTCAGGGCGCCAGGGCTATTCCGGGCCGGCCGCCCAGGCCGGTTCCGGCGGCAGTTCGCTATGAATTTGATAGCTCACAAGCCCCACCAATAAAGGACTAATGCCATTCAGTCTACAAACTCCGGGCGCTGAAGGTGTCGCAAGCCTTGACGCTGCCGGTCTTGAAGCCGGTGTCGAACCAGCGCTGGCGCTGGGCGCTGGTGCCGTGGGTGAAGCTYTCGGGCACCACCGCGCCGCCGCCGGCCCGCTGCAGGGCGTCGTCGCCGATTTTGGCGGCGGCGTTCATGGCCTCCTCAACGTCGCCCTGCTCCAGGATCTGGCGGGCGTTCTGCGCGTTGTGCGCCCAGACGCCGGCAAAGCAGTCGGCCTGCAGTTCCAGCCGCACGCTGAGGGCGTTGTACTCGGCTTTGCTGACGCGGCCGCGCATCTGGTCCATCTTGGCGCTGATGCCCAGCAGGTTCTGCACGTGGTGGCCGACCTCGTGCGCGATCACGTAGGCCTGGGCGAAATCGCCGGGCGCGCCCAGGCGGCTGCACAGGGTTTCATAAAAGCCGAGGTCGATGTAGACCTTCTGGTCGCCCGGGCAGTAAAACGGCCCCATGGCGGCCTGGCCCTGGCCGCAGGCCGTCTGTGTGGCGCCGCGGAACAGCACCAGCCGGGGTTTCTGGTAGGTGCCGCCGCCCTTGGCGAAAACGTCGGTCCAGACGTCCTCGGTGTCGGCCAGCACGGTGGAGACAAATTTGGCCATGCGGTCGTCGGCCGGCGGCTTGTGGGCCGGGCCCTGCTGTTGCACCTGGGCCGGCGGCGCGCCGCCGCTGAGCAGCCCCAGGATGGTCAGCGGGTTGATGCCGAAAATCCAGCCGCCGACCAGCGCCACCACGATGGTGCCTATGCCTATGCTGCGGCCGCCGAAGCCAAAACCGCCGCCCCCGCCGCCGCCGTCATCGCGCCTGTCTTCGACGTTGTCGGATTCGCGATTGCCTTCCCATTTCATGCTGTCCCCCTTATGCCGTGCAATACTTGCCTGAGCCCGCCCGCCGCGGCCCCATCCCGGGCCTTGGGCGCGTGTCAGCGCATGCGCCGACTTTACTTGAGCGGCGTTCCGCGGCGGAACAAAATTGAACCCTGGTGTATCCATCCCCCATGAACGCTTTGACCCACCCCTCGCCCGCAGGCCCAGGCCCGCGGCGTAGCGCCGGCGCCGTGTTGTCCGTGTTGTTCCGCTCGCCGCGCCTGGCCCTGGCGCTGCTGCTGGCGACGCTGCTTACGGCCTGCGCCAGCCCCATCACCACCCGCGTGACCAGCTTCAACCAGTGGCCCGCCGACGCGGCGGGCAGCACCTTCAGCTACATCACGCCGGTGGACATCACGCGGCAACTGGAACAGGCCACCTACGAAAATTATGTGCAGGCCGAACTCGAAAAACGCGGCCTCAAACGCGCCGCTGAAGGCCAGGTCGGGCGACTCCAGGTCGACGTGGCGGCCAGCAGCCGAAGCGAGGAAAAAACCTGGATGCAGCCGATTTACCAGGACAACATGGTGTTCCTGCCGCCCTACCGCGATGCCGCGGGCCGCCTCTATGGCGGCGGCTGGGTGCCCGACCCCTTCGGGCCGCGCTACGTGGGCGACCGGCCGGTCAGCATGACGGTTTACACCAACAGCCTGCGCCTGCGGCTGCTCGACACCAAAGGCACGCCGCCCGGCAAGCCGCCGCGCACAGTGTTTGAATCGCGCGCCGTCTACGAAGGCGGCAGCGGCGACCTGCCGCTGGTGGTTCCCTACCTGGTGCGCGCGGTGTTCGACGACTTTCCCGGCCAGAACGGCCAGGTGCGCGTCGTGAAGTTCGACAGCGAAACCGGCGCCGTGATCAAAAAATAAAGCCCCGGCTACTCGAACCGGACCACCAGCCCCTTGAGCGCGCCGGCTACGGACCCGGACGCCTCGATCTCGGTGTGCCAGGTCTGCCCGGCCCGCACCGGCCAGGCATCGGTCAGCGTACCGGTGGTGATGATGTCGCCGGCCCGCAAAGCCGGTGCGCCCGGCGTGGCGCGCAGCTCCCGCACAAAATGCAGCAAGGCCTGCACCGGGCCGTCCAGCACATTGGCGCCCACACCCTGGTCCTTGAGCACGCCGTCGCCATACAACTTGAGCTTCAGGCCCGTGAGCGATGCCATCAGCGCTTCGGGCGCCGTGCCGGCGGCCAGCTTCACAGGATGGCCCACCAGCAGCCGGCCATGCAGCCCGCCGTCGGCCACGGCCTGCGCGGCGCTGAACTTCCAGCCCGGGAAATGCGTGTGCACGATTTCATAACCGTGCGCCACCCAATCGATAGCGGCCACCAACTGCTCGGCCGAACAATCGGGCGGCGGCGCCTCGCGCAGGCCGAACACCACCTCGGGTTCTATGCGCGGCTCGCACAGGCCCTTGAGCGACAGCACGCCTTCGTTAGGCCCAGCGGCATCGACACGCGCCAGGCTGCTGTGCCACACCGTGCCCCAGATAGGGCCGTAGACCTCATAACGCGGCCAGATGGTCCGGTTGGTAAAGCCGACCTTGTAGCCCACCGGCCTGTCGCCCTGCCCACTTCGCGCGGCACGCACGGCCAGCGCGGTGGCATAGGCCAGCGGCACATCGGCCGGCACGGCGGCGGGCCAGGGCAGCGGCTGGGCTTCGAGGCGGGCGCGGGTCAGGTCGGCGACCAGCGCGGAAAGGTCCGGATCAGGTGCGGGGATATTCATGGGGGCATGGTAGCCAAAACGCAGCCGCCTTCACAATGGCGCATGCCCGCAGCCCCCACCTCCTCCGCCTCTTCCGCCTCGCCACTTCCCCGCGTCCTGCTGACCGGCTTCGATCCCTTTGGCGATACCGGGCACAGCAGCTTGCCCCTGAATCCCAGCTGGATGGCGGTGAAGGCGCTGGGCGGCAAACGCATAGGCGGACACCTCGTGGTGGCGGCGCAACTGCCCACCGTGTTCCAGGCCTCCATGGATGAACTCACACGGCTGCTTCGGCTGCACAAGCCGGCGCTGGTGATCTGCATCGGCCAGGCCGGCGGGCGCGGCGCGATTTCGCTGGAGCGCGTCGCCATCAACGTCAACGATGCCCGCATTCCCGACAATCACGGCGGCCAGCCTGTCGACACGCCGGTGGTGGCGGGCGGGCCGGCGGCGTATTTCAGCAGCCTGCCCATCAAGGCCATGCTGCAGGCGCTGCAAGCGGCGGGTGTGGCGGCCGAGGTGTCGCAGACCGCCGGCACCTTTGTCTGCAACCACGTGTTTTATGCGCTCATGCATGCGCTGGCCACCAGGCGCGGCTTCAAGCGCACGCGCGGCGGCTTCATCCATGTACCTTATCTGCCCGAACAGGGCGCGCCCAGCCTGCCGCTCGAGGAGACGGTGCGCGGGCTGCGGCTGGCCGTGGCAACGGCCTTGTCAACGACGCATGACATCGCCAAAGGCGCCGGAACCGTCAGCTAGCGTCCGGGCCGGTTTTGCCGTCCCGCGCGGGCGCGGCAGGTTCGTCGCGCAGCAGCCGCCACAGCAAAAAAGTGCCGAGGATGGCATTGCCCACGGCGAAGCCGGTGAGCAGCAGCGTGGCCCAGGCGTTCAGCGGACGGTTGTGCACCACCCAGGCCAGCAGCGGCGACAGGCTGTTGAGCGTGAGCATCAGCCAGAACAGCGGGTTGCGCGGCTGATAAAGCCGTGAAAGAGGGCGTGACAAAGGGCGTGACGGTTGCATCGTGAGTGAATGCTAACCGCGGCGGCCCTACGCGGGCCTGACAACAGGCAACCCTAACGGACGGCGAAGGACGCGGCCATAAAGCCCCGCGGTGGACGCACCGGGCGGGCCGGCATCGCGCTGCCCGCGGAGGCGGAAGCATCGGCAAAAGCCGGCGCCTTGGGCACGCTGTCGGCGGCGGGCGGCGTCGAAGCGCCGGCGACGACGCGGGCCTGCTGGATGCAGTTGTGGCGCGCGGCGCCCGCGCTGGTTTCCATGCAATGCGCGATCGCCGCGAGTTCCACCTGCCGCTGCTCGTCGCGCAGCTTGGCCTTGGCGACCTGCGAATCGGCCACAAAGGCCATGGCGGCCAGCTGGCAAAGAATGACAAGACCCGCCGCTACCAGCAGCATCGTCTTGTAAGGCATTTCATCGAATTTCCTCAGATGCTCAGAGAACATGGCAACCTCCCTTGGGTTACACCATGCTAGGCCGGCATTGCAATAGTCCATTCGGCGCCTTGCCCGTCGCGCTGTAGGATAAAAACCTTTCGTGACATTCGGCCGGGGCGCCAGGCCACCCACCACTTTCCGGGCCATCCCGCTTACCATCGCAGGCATGACGCTCCACCCGTATCCCACCTCGCTGGACGCCGGACAGACCGCCGCGCGGCTGCCCTACCCGCTACTGGTCACCGAACTCATACGCCTGCTCAAGGACGAGTCGGTGCAGGTGCCGCAGCGGGTGGTGCAGGCGCTGCCCGGCGGCGGCAGCCTCTTCGTGATGCCGGCGCTGGACGCCCGCACCGCGATCGCCAAGCTCATCACCCTGACCCCCGCCAATGCCGGCACCGGCCTGCCCGCCATCCAGGGCGACGTGGTGGTGTTCGACGTGGCCAGCGGCCGGCGCCGGCTGATGCTGGACGGCCCCACCGTCACCGCCAGGCGCACCGCCGCCGTTTCGCTGCTGGCCGCCCAGCGGCTGGCGCCCAACACCCGCGGCCCCATGCTGATCGTCGGCGCCGGCGTGCAGGGCGTGGCCCACCTCGAAGCCTTCGCCCAAGGCCTGGGCGTGCGCGATTTCCGCATCAGCTCGCGCAGCCACGCCAGCGCCCAGGCTCTGGCGCAGCATGCGCAGTCGCTGGGCCTGAACGGCCGCGTCGTGCCCGACGCCGACACCGCGCTGGCCGACTGCCCGCTGGCCGCCACCTGCACACCCGCCGGCGGCGTGGTCCTCAGCGCCCTGCCGCGCGACGACGGCTTCATCAGCGCCGTCGGCGCCTACACGCCGACCATGGTGGAACTCAGCGCCGCGCTGTGCCAATACGTCGCGGCGCAGGGCAGCGTGCTGGTCGACACCACCGACGCCGTGCATGAAGCCGGCGACCTGCTGCAGGCCGGCCTGGACGTGGCCCGCTTCGCCAGCCTGGGCGAGGTGATACGCCAGGACATGAAAAAGCCCGACGGGCCGGTGCTCTTCAAAAGCTGCGGCTGGGCGGGCTGGGACCTGGCCGCGGCGCGCACGGCGCTGGCCTGAACGGACCAGGCAAGCAGGCGCTCACCTACACCGCAATGGCAATGCCGGTGTTACGCTGGCCCGTTCAAACTGGAGATAAAACCATGAAGATTTTGTTCGCAGCCGACGGCAGCAAGTACACCAAAAAAGCCCTGGCCTTCCTGGTCAACCATGAAGACCTCGCCGGCGCCGAAGGCGAAGTGGTGGTGATCAACGTGCAGGCGCCGGTCCCGGGCCGCGTCAAGAGCATGCTGGGCTCGGCCAACGTCACGGCCTACCATGCCGAAGAATCCCAAAAGGTGCTGGCGCCCATAGAACGCTTCCTCAAACGCCACAAGATGGCGTTCAAAACCGTCGCCGTGGTCGGCTCGCCCACCGCCGAAATCCTGCGCGCCGCCAAGCGCGAGAAAGCGCACCTGATCGTCATGGGCACGCACGGCCAGGGACTGCTGAGCCGGGCGCTGATCGGCAGCGTGGCCCAGCGCGTGGTCGCGGAGAGCGAGACGCCGGTGTTGCTGGTGAAGTAGCAAGCCTCCCCGCGGCGCTGGCCGGGCTCCGGGATTTACCGGATACTCGCCCTCACACCACAAGGAGACCGAGATGGGGACGAACATGGGATTCCAGTCAATTCGAAAACTGCTGGGCTGGCTGTTGCTGGCACTGCTCGCGGCCACCGCGCCGCTGGCGCTTGCCGGCGAGGTCACCGCCAGGTCCTTCAGCTCAAAGGCCCTGAATGCGGACTACCGCTACACCCTCTACCTGCCGGACGGCTATGAAAACGGCCGGTTGCGCTACCCGGTGATTTTTTTGCTGCACGGCAACGCCGGCGACCAGAACGACTGGTTGGTCAAGGGCCAAGTCCAGGCGACCATGGACACGCTGGTCCGGGAAGGCCGCGTCCAGCCGGCCATCATCGTGATGCCGGGCGGCGGCACCAGCTGGTGGGTGGACGGCAACAAGGACAAGGCCGAAACCGCGCTCATCAAGGAGCTCATCCCCCACATCGACAGCAACTTCAGGACCATCAACGCGCGCGAAGGCCGCATGATCGCCGGCCTGTCCGCCGGCGGTTTCGGCACGGTGAATGCCGTTTTCAAATACCCTGAGCTGTTTGTTTCCGCCGCGGCATTGAGTCCGGCAATCTATTCACCGACACCACCGGCCCATTCTTCGGCCATGCAGGTCGCGCCGTTCCAGCTCAACGGCAAGTTTGACCAGGCCTCGTGGGACCGCCTGAACTACACCGCCAGCTGGGAAGCCTACAAAAGCAAAAAAGTCGTGGTGCCGATGTATATCAACAGCGGCGACCACGACACTTTTTCCATCGCCTACCACTCGGCCGGCCTGTTCCAGAAATTGTTTGAGTACCAGCCCAAGCTGGTGGAATACCGCGTCGTCGACGGCGACCATGAATGGGCGGTCTGGCGCGACACCATAGGCGATGCCCTCAAATACATGAGCGGCTTTGCCAGCCGCCCCCAGGTCGCCAAGCCCTGAGCCCTCCCCCCGGGAGAGCCGTCAGGCCTTCGGCAGCGTCACCCCAACCTGCCCCTGGTATTTCCCGCCGCGGTCCTTGTACGAGACTTCGCAGACGTCGTCCTTGTCGCTTTCAAAGAACAGCACCTGCGCGCAGCCTTCGCCCGCGTAAATCTTGGCGGGCAGCGGCGTGGTGTTGGAGAACTCCAGTGTCACGTAGCCTTCCCATTCGGGCTCAAACGGCGTGACGTTGACGATGATGCCGCAGCGGGCGTAGGTGCTTTTGCCCAGGCAGATGGTCAGCACGTTGCGCGGGATGCGGAAGTATTCGACGGTGCGGGCCAGCGCGAAGCTGTTGGGCGGGATGATGCAGCTGTCGCCGTGGAAGTCGACAAAACTTTTTTCGTCGAAGTTCTTCGGATCCACCACCGTGCTGTGGATATTGGTGAAGACCTTGAACTCGGGCGCGCAGCGGATGTCGTAGCCGTAGCTGCTGGTGCCGTAGCTGATGATCTTCTGGCCGCCGGCCGCGGCGCGTATCTGGCCGGGCTCGAAGGGCTCGATCATGCCGGTGGTTTCCGCCATGCGGCGTATCCATTTGTCGCTCTTGATGCTCATTCGGGGAAACTCCTCACTGTTCCCCGATTGTAGGCAAGCCGGGCGGCTGCCCAGGCCGGGGAGCCCTCACGCTATGGATTCAGGAGCATCCAACCCCCGCCCACCATGAGGAAGCCCTTAAAACACGTGTCCGGTCGCGAGTGCCGCGGCGGCCGCCCGGGTCTCGACCCCCAGCTTTTCAAAAATATGCTCCAGGTGCTTGTTTACCGTGCGGTGGCTCATGCCCAGGATGTCGCCGATGTCGCGATTCGTCTTGCCCTTGGCCAGCCAGGAGAGGACCTCGGTTTCACGCGGCGTCAGCGCGGCATTGGCCAGGCGCGAGGGCGAGGCAGAGTTCGCGCCGCGCTGCTCCAGCAGCAGCATGGTCTCGCCTATGCCGACCCGGCCCATGTTGCGCACCGACAGTTGCACGCCGGCCAGGGCCAGCAGCACCTCGCCGCTGTCGCCCTCCAGCGCCGGATAGACCGCATCCGGCAGGCGCCCCGGCTGCGCCCCGCCTTCCGCAGTCCGCAGCCACAGGGCCGCCTGCGGCGAGCGCCAGGCGACACGCCCGCGCGCATCGACCAGCACCACGCCGAAGCCGGCCACGTCCACGGCTTCGCGCGCCAACCGCGTCATGCGCGCATTGCGCGTATGGGTGTGCAGGCGTGCCACCACCTCCTGGGCGCGCAGCGGCTTGACGACGTAGTCGACGCCGCCGCAGGCAAAACCTTCGAGCACGTGCGGCGTCTCCGACAGGCCCGTCATGAAGATCACCGGGATGTGCGCCATGACGGGGTTGGCCTTGATCTGCCGGCAGGTGTCGAAGCCCGAGAGGCCGGGCATGACGGCGTCCAGCAGGATGGCGTCGGGCGCGACCAGTTCCAGGCGCTGCAAGGCCGAGTCGCCGTCGCGCGCCACCAGCACGGTATAGCCCTCGCCTTCCAGCGTGTCGCACAGCATGCCCAGGCTGCTGGGGGCGTCGTCCACCACCAGCACCACCGGTCGCTGTTGTTCTTCAGCGGCCTCAAGCATCGACACCCTCCGTCAAATGATCGAGCAGCAACTCCAGCTCGCATCGGCTCACAAAACCGCGCAGCCGCGCGCAACTGGCGGCCAGCGCCGGGTCTTCGGCCGCGACGCGATCCAGCAGGCGGTGCAGGCCGTGCACATGGCCCAGCTTTACCAGGCGTATCAACCCGGCCCGAGCCTCCTCGGGCAGGCCCAGCGAGCTTTCTCCTGCCACGCCGGCCGCCAGCGGCGCYGGCGAAACCACCGAAGTCACCCACTCCAGCCCCAGGTGGCGTTGCAAGGCGTCCATCAGCTCGGATTCGAGCACCGGCTTGCCGACAAAGGCCTGGCAGCCCGAGGCCTTCAGGCGCGAGGCCTGGTTCTCGAACACATTGGCCGACACCACGATGATGGGCACGCTGTCGTAGCCCCGGTGGCGTATCTGCAGCGCAGTTTCCCAGCCGTCCAGGTCGTCCATGCTGATGTCCAGCAGGATGGCGTCTGGCACGCCGTCCTTGAGGCTGTCTATGCACTCCAGGCCGCTGGCCGCCTCCTTGATGTCAAAGCCCAGCGGCGTGAGCATGCCGGCCAGCATCTGGCGCTGCACCGGCTGGTCGTCGACCACCAGCAGCGTGCGGCGCTTGCCGAAGAAGCCGGCGATCTGGTGCGGCGGGTCGGCCATCGGGCCGGGGTCGTCGATCTCGCGCAAATACAGGCGCACGCTGAAGGTGCTGCCCTTGTCGGGCTCGCTTTGGCGCGCCCCCGCGGCGCCGCGCTCAAAGGGCAGAAAGATGCGCTGCTGGTCCTGCGGCGCGATGCCTATGCCGGTGTCCACCACGTCGAAGCGGATCACCTCGCGCCGGCAGTCCACATGCAGCTTCACGCTGCCCGTGTCGGTGAACATCACCGCATTGCTCAGCAGGTTGATGATGATCTGTCGCAGCCGCTTGGCGTCGGCCTGCACCCAGGCCGGCATGCGGCCGCTGTGGGTGTAGAAAAAGTCCACGCCCTTGGCCTCAGCCTGCGGCCGCACCATGCTGACCAGGCCTTCGAGGAAGTCGGGCAACGGCACCGGAATCGGTTCCAGCCGCAACCGGCCGGCTTCGATGCGCGCCAGGTCCAGCAGGCCGTCGACGAGCTGCAGCAGGTGTTCGCCGCTGCGCTGTATGGTCTGCACGGCTTCGCGTGGCGTGCTGGCCAGCGCCTCGCTTTTCAGCAGGATTTGTGAATAGCCCAGGATACTGTTGAGCGGCGTGCGCAGCTCGTGCGTCATGCCGGCCACGTAGCGCGTCTTGGCCTGGTTGGCCGACTCGGCCACTTCCTTGGCGGTCTGCAGCGCCGCGTCGGTGCGCTGGTGCGCCTCGATCTCGCGCGACAGCAGCTGGTTCTGCCGGTTCGACTCGTCCTGCGCCATGCGCCGGCTTTCGCTGCCCAGCACCACCCACCAGCTGCAGACCGCGACGATCAGCAGCAGCATGGCGAACACTTTCACAAAGGCCGAGCGCAGCAGGCTAGAGAGATCACCCGAAGCCGGGAAGGTGGTCTCCTGCATGTAGACCATGCCCATCACCGTGGCCAGCAGCGCGCACAGCGAGAGCATCACCACCATGTAGTGGCCGACGCGGAAGTTGACGCGGCTCGACAGCGCGCTGGGCAGCAGCTTGCTCAAAAATTCCTCAGCCTGCTCGGCGGCGCGTGAGCGCGTCTTGCAGCGGTCGTGGCAGCGCGACTCCAGCGTGCAGCACAGCGAGCAGATGGGGGCGCCGTAGGCCGGGCAGCTGGCCATGTCTTCGGCCTCGAAGGCGTTCTCGCAAACGTGGCAGCGCACCCTCTGGCCGGGCACTCCCATGGCCTGCGGCTTGCGCGCGACGTAATAGCGCCCCTTGGTCAGCCAGGCCAGCAACGGCGACAGCACCAGTGCCAGGCCCAGCGCGATAAAAGGCGAAAAGGCCTCGGCCTTGGGGCCCATGGCGCCGGTATAGGCGAACACCGACACCACCGTCGCCAGCAGCATGGAGCCCAGGCCCACCGGGTTAATGTCGTACAGATGCGCGCGCTTGAACTCGATGCCCGGCGGGCTCAGGCCCAGCGGCTTGTTGATGACGAGGTCCGCCACCAACGCGCCCACCCAGGCAATCGCCACGTTGCTGTAAAGGCCCAGTACTTTTTCGAGCGCTGAGAACACGTCCAGCGTCATCAGCAGCAGCGCAATCGCGACGTTGAACACCAGCCACACCACACGCCCCGGGTGGCTGTGCGTGAGCCGCGCGAAAAAATTGGACCAGGCCAGCGAGCCGGCGTAGGCATTGGTCAGGTTGATCTTGAGCTGCGACACCACGACAAAGACCACGGTCGCGGCCAGTATCCAGGCCGGGTCGCTGAAGACGTAGGCGAAGCCGGCCAGGTACATCTGCGTGGGCTCCACCGCCTTGGCGGCCGGCAACTCGTGCTGCAGCACCAGGAAAGCCAGGAAGGCGCCGCCCAGCATTTTCAGCATGCCCAGGACTATCCAGCCCGGCCCGGCCATCAGCACCGCCGCCCACCAGCGCCGGCGATTCGCATGCGTCTTCTCGGGCAGGAAGCGCAGAAAGTCGACCTGCTCGCCGATCTGCACCACAAGCGAGAACGCCACGGTGGCCGCCGCACCAAACATGAGCGGGTCGAACTCGCTGCTGCCCGAGGTGCGGCCGGTGAGGCCCGTGAAGTCGGAAAACGCCTGCGGATTCTTCCAGAGCACCGCCAGGTAGGGCAATAACAACAGCACGCCCCACAGCGGCTGCGTCCACATCTGCAGGCGCGAGATCAGCGTGATGCCGCGAACCACCATGGGCACGATGACCACCGCACTGATCACGTAACACCAGGCGATGGGAATATCGAGGTACATCTGCAGCGCCAGCGCCATGATGGCCGCCTCCAGCGCGAAGAAGATGAAGGTGAAGCTCGCGTAGATCAGCGAGGTGATGGTCGAGCCCAGGTAGCCGAAGCCGGCGCCGCGCGTCAGCAGGTCCATGTCGACGCCGTAGCGCGCCGCGTAATAGCTGATGGGCAGGCCGGTGAAGAAGGTGATCAGCCCCACCACCAGGATGGCCCACAGCGCGTTGGTGAAGCCGTAGTTGAGCGCGATGGCGCCACCTATCGCCTCCAGCGCCAGGAAGGACATGGCGCCGAAAGCCGTGTTGCCCACGCGCCACTCCGACCACTTGCGAAAGCCGCGCGGCGTGTAGCGCAGCGCGTAGTCCTCGATGGATTCGTCGGCCACCCACGCGTTGTACTCGCGTCGAATACGGAAAATTTTCTGGGTGGCGATGGTCAAGGCGGTCTCCGTCAAACGGCCGTAGGGCTGCGGCAACGCACCCAAAGCGTTCCGCAAGAAGTGTGCCCGTTGCACCAAAAAGGGTGGCTACGTTGATTGACGTATAGGGATGCGCGCCCCTTGTGAACATGATTCACCTGACTTCAATGCAAGCCTTCACCTCTTCAACCACTCATCTTTTCATCAACCGCAGGAGCCCAGCATGTCCAACGACGATCGCGATCCATCTTCCTTCATCAACCGCCGCCGCCTCATGCAGGGCGTCGCCGCGGCCCTGCCGCTGGCCGGCCTGCCCGGCTGGGCGCAAGCCCAGCAATTTCCCACGGCCAAGGTCAACACCACCAAGCTGGCCGTCACCGACACCGAAGTGACCGTGGGCCAGTTGCACTCGGCCACCGGCACCATGGCGATTTCCGAGACGGGCTCCATCCAGGCCGAGCAGCTCGCCATCGACCAGATCAACGCCATGGGCGGCGTGCTGGGCCGCAAGATCAAGGTCATCAAGGAAGACGGCGCCTCCGACTGGCCGACCTTCGCCGAAAAATCCAAGAAGCTGCTGGTCAACGACAAGGTCGCCGCCGTCTTCGGCTGCTGGACCTCAGCCTCGCGCAAGGCCGTGCTGCCCATCTTCGAAAAAGAAAACGGCATGCTCTACTACCCGACCTTTTACGAAGGCCTGGAGCAGAGCAAGAACGTGATCTACACCGGCCAGGAAGCCACGCAACAGATCCTCTACGGCCTGGACTGGGCTTCGAAAGAAAAGAAAGCCAAGACCTTCTTCCTGGTCGGCTCCGACTACATCTGGCCGCGCACCTCGATGAAGATAGGCCGCAAGCACATCGAAACCCACCTGACCGGCAGCAAGGTCGTCGGCGAAGAGTACTACCCGCTGGGCCACACCAACTTCAACTCGCTGATCAACAAGATCAAGGTCGCCAAACCCGACTGCATCTTCATCGCGGTGGTCGGCGGCTCCAACGTGGCCTTCTACAAGCAGCTGAAAGCGGCCGGCGTCACCGCCGCCAAGCAGTTCCTGCTGACCATCTCTGTCACGGAGGACGAAGTGCTCGGTATTGGCGGCGAAAACATGAACGGCTTCTACGCCTCCATGAAGTACTTCCAGTCGCTGGACAACCCCAACAACAAGGCTTTTGTGACGGCCTTCAAGGCCAAGTACGGCAAGGACGCGGTGATCGGCGACGTGACGCAGGCCGGCTACCTCGGCCCCTGGCTGTGGAAGGCCACGGTCGAAAAAGCCGGCAGCTTCGACGTCGACAAGATCGCCGCGGCTTCCACCGGCATCGAGCTCAAGACCGCGCCCGAAGGCTACGTGAAGCTGCATGAAAACCACCACCTGTGGAGCAAGGCCCGCATCGGCCAGGCGCAGGCCGACGGCCAGTTCAAGGTGGTTGCCGAGTCGCCGGCCCTGATCGAACCGAATCCCTTCCCCAAGGGCTACCAATAAGTGTGAGCGCCCCTACCGGTTCACTCCGCCATGCGGCGGGGTGAGCCGGCAGGGGCTTTCTTGACTGAGGTATTGCCTTTTTGATTGACCCGCCGCACCGGAGCCTCACCATGAACCTTTCCGAAATGCTCAACATCGGCCTGATGCAAGGCTTTGCCGGGCTCAGCCTGTTTTCCGTGCTGCTGCTCATGGGCCTGGGCCTGGCCATCATCTTCGGCCAGATGGGCGTCATCAACATGGCGCACGGCGAGTTCATGACCATAGGCGCTTACACCATCTACCTGTTTTCGCACCTGTCGGAGGCCTACGCGCCCGGCTTTGTGCAAGCCTACTTTCCGTTTGCCATCGCGGCAGCCTTCATCTTCGCCTTCGCCGCCGGCTGGCTGGCTGAATGGGCCTTCATACGCCACCTTTACAAGCGCCCGCTGGACACGCTGCTGGCCACCTGGGGCCTGTCGCTGGGCATGCAGCAGATCTTCCGCACCACCTTCGGCGCCAAGGAAGTCAGCCCCACCCTGCCCGACTGGCTCATGGGCTCCTGGGCGCCGGCGCCCGGCCTGGACATTCCGATCAACGGCCTGTTCGTGATGGCGCTCACGCTGGTGGTGACCTGCGGCGTGCTGGTCGCGCTGCACAAGTCGCGCTGGGGCCTGCGCGTGCGCGCCACCGTCGCCAACCGCGTGATGGCCAACGCCACCGGCATCAACACCAAAAAGACCGACCGCCTGACCTTTGCCATCGGCTGCGGCATCGCCGGCGTGGCCGGCGCGGCCTTCACCACCATCGGTTCCACCGGCCCCACCAGCGGCTCGCTCTACATCGTTGACGCCTTCCTGGTCGTCACCTTCGGCGGCGCGGCCAGCCTGCTGGGCACCGTGGTCTCGGCCTTCGGCATCGCGCAGACCCAGTCCATCGCCGAGTTCTTCATGACCGGCTCCATGGCCAAGGTGCTGACGCTGATGGCCATCGTGACCATCCTGATGCTGCGCCCGCAAGGCTTGTTCGCTTCCAAGGTACGGCGCTGAGCTTTCACCTTATTCCCATCTAGACAACCGGAGTTTTTCATGAACAGCCTCAAGCAATGGATAGTGCGCAACGGCCTGGGCAACGTCGCCCTGCTGGCCCTGGTGCTGCTGGTGGCCTTTCCGCTCGCGCTGGATTTGTTTCGCCTCAACCTCGTGGGCAAATACCTCAGCTATGCCTTCGTCGCGCTGGGCCTGGTGATGCTGTGGGGTTATGGCGGCGTGCTGAGCCTGGGCCAGGGTGTGTTCTTCGGCCTGGGCGGCTACGGCATGGCGATGTTTTTGAAGCTTGAGGCCAGCGACCCCATCACCACCAAGATCCAGTCCACGCCCGGCATTCCCGACTTCATGGACTGGAACCAGATCACCGCGCTGCCGATCTGGTGGAAGCCTTTTCAATCCTTCCCGCTAACCTTGCTGCTGATCCTGGTGGTGCCCACGCTGCTGGCCTTCATCATCGGCTACGCCATGTTCAAGCGGCGCGTGGGCGGCGTCTACTTCGCCATCATCACGCAGGCCGTGGCGCTGATCCTCACGGTGCTCATCATCGGCCAGCAGGGCTACACCGGCGGCGTCAACGGCATGACCGACCTCAAGACCATCCTCGGCTGGGACACGCGCACCGACAGCGCCAAGTACATCCTCTACTTTGTCACCGTGGGCTTGCTGCTGGGCGCCATCGTGCTGTGCACCTGGATACAGAAGAGCAAGCTGGGCACGCTGCTGCTGGCCATGCGCGACAAGGAGGACCGCGTGCGGTTCTCGGGTTACGACGTGGCCATGTTCCGGGTCTTCGCCTTCTGCTTCGCGGCCATGCTGTCGGCCGTGGGCGGTGCGATGTTCACCCTGCAGGTCGGCTTTATGTCGCCCTCGCTGGTCGGCATCGTTCCCTCGATTGAGATGGTAATTTTCGCCGCCGTCGGCGGGCGCATGTCGCTGGTGGGCGCGGTCTACGGTGCGCTGCTGGTGAACTTCGGCAAGACCTATTTTTCCGAGAGCTTTCCGGACCTCTGGCTGTTCCTGATGGCCGGCATGTTCCTGGGCGTGGTGCTGGCCTTCCCCGACGGCCTGGCCGGTGTCTACACGCAGCGCGTCAAGCCCTGGCTGGCCAGGCGTTTCGCGCGCCGCGAGAAAGTTGCCCCGCCTGCCGCTCCTCCGACGGCGCCGCCGGCAGTGACGACGCATGAAACGCACACGCTGCCCGCCGGCTTGACTGGCCAGCAGACCTGACACAAAGGACGCCACCATGATCGCTCCCGCCATGACCCCCAAGGACTTTGTGCTGTCGGTCGAAGACCTGACGGTCTCCTTCGACGGCTTCAAGGCCATCGACAGCCTGAACCTTTACGTCGACCAGAACGAGCTGCGCGTGATCATAGGACCCAACGGTGCCGGCAAGACCACGCTGCTGGACCTGATCTGCGGCAAGACCCGCGCCAGCCACGGCCGCATCAAGTTCAAGAACGCCGAGATGACCAAGCTGCCCGAATACCAGATCGTGCGCTCCGGCATAGGCCGCAAGTTCCAGACGCCGTCCATCTACGAAAACCTCAGCGTGTTCCAGAACCTGGAAGTGTCCTTCCCGCGCGGGCGCGGTGTGTTCGGTGCGCTGTTCTTCAAGCGCAGCGAAGAAGTCAAGGCCCGCGTGCAGGCCGTGGCGGCCGAGATCGGCCTGGACGGCCAGGTGGACACCGAAGCCGGCTTGCTCTCGCATGGGCAAAAGCAGTGGCTGGAGATCGGCATGCTGCTGATGCAGGATCCGGAACTGCTGATGCTGGACGAACCCATCGCCGGCATGAGCGTGCGCGAGCGCGAACTGACGGCCGAGCTGCTCAAACGCATCTGCAAGGGCCGCGCCATGATCGTCATCGAGCACGACATGGAGTTCGTCAAGCGCATCGCCGACAAGGTGACCGTCATGCACCAGGGAAAGATCCTGGCCGAGGGATCGATGGAAAAAGTGCAGGCCGATCCGCGCGTGATCGACGTGTACCTGGGCCACTAAGGAGAACACCTATGCTCAATGTCAACAACCTCCACGTCAGCTACGGCCAGAGCGAGGCGCTGCACGGCATCAGCTTCAGCGCCAAGAAGAATGAAACCGTGGCCATCATGGGCCGCAACGGCATGGGCAAGACCACGCTGTTCAAGTCGCTGATCGGCATCTTGCCGCTCAAGTCCGGGACGATTGAAGTCGACGGGCTGGACATCTCGAAAGACGAAAGCTACCAGCGCGTCGCCAAGGGCGTGGCCTATGTGCCGCAAGGCCGCATGATTTTCCCGACGCTGACGGTGCAGGAGAACATCCTGACCGGCCTGGAAAACGCCAAACACAAGCAGATCCCGGACGAGATCTACGCACTGTTCCCGGTGCTCTTCGACATGCGCGGCCGCAAGGGCGGCAACCTGTCGGGCGGCCAGCAGCAGCAGCTGGCGATTGCCCGCGCGCTGGTGACCAACCCCAAGGTGCTGCTGCTGGACGAGCCGACCGAGGGCATACAGCCCTCCATCATCAAAGACATCGCCAAAGCCCTGAACGAAATTCGCAAGATGCGCGAAATCACCATCGTGGTCTCCGAGCAGGTGCTGAGCTTCGCGATGGACGTGGCCGACCGGCTGTTTGTCATCGAGGGCGGGCAGCTGGTGCATGAAAGCACACGCGCCGGCACCGACACGGCGCGCATCAAGCAGTTTCTTTCCGTCTGATTTTTCTTTTTCTTTTTATTCATCACCACCAGGAGATATGGCATGACCGACACGCTGATCAAGGTTGACCTGACGAAGTCACCCACCCTCAACGAAAACATCCACAATCGCTGGCACCCGGACATCCCCATGGCCTGCTGGGTCAACCCGGGCGATGATTTCATCCTGGAAACCTTCGACTGGACCGGCGGCTTCATCAAGAACAACGACAGCGCCGACGACGTGCGCGACATCGACCTGAGCACCGTGCACTACCTCTCGGGCCCGGTCGGCGTCAAGGGCGCCGAGCCCGGCGACCTGCTGGTGGTCGACCTGCTGGACATAGGCGCCAAGCAGGACAGCCTCTGGGGTTTCAACGGCTTCTTCAGCAAGAAGAACGGCGGCGGCTTTTTGACCGACCATTTCCCCGAAGCGCAGAAATCGATCTGGGACTTCAAGGGCATGTTCACGAGCTCGCGCCACGTGCCGGGCGTGAACTTCGCCGGCCTGATCCATCCCGGCCTGATCGGCTGCCTGCCCGACAAGGCCATGCTGGACATGTGGAACACGCGCGAGCAGGCGCTGATCGACAGCGACCCGACACGCACCGGCCTGGCCAACCCGCCTTCGGCCGGCACGGCCCACATGGGCAAGATGACGGGCGCCGCGCGCGACAAGGCAGCGGCCGAGGGCGCGCGCACCGTGCCGCCGCGCGAGCACGGCGGCAACTGCGACATCAAGGATTTGTCGCGCGGCTCCAAGGTCTTCTTCCCGGTCTACGTCGACGGCGCGGGCCTGTCGGTGGGCGACCTGCACTTCAGCCAGGGCGACGGCGAAATCACCTTCTGCGGCGCCATCGAGATGGCCGGCTGGGTGCACATGAAGGTCACGCTGATCAAGGGCGGCATGGCCAAGTACGGCATCAAGAACCCGATCTTCAAGCCCAGCGTCATCACACCGCGCTACGACGACTATTTGATCTTTGAAGGCATCTCGGTCGACGAGGCCGGCAAGCAGTACTACCTCGACGTGAACGTCGCCTACCGCCAGGCCTGCCTGAACGCCATCGAGTACCTGAAGAAGTTCGGCTACTCGGGCGCGCAGGCCTATTCCATCCTGGGCACGGCGCCGGTGCAGGGCCACATCAGCGGCGTGGTCGACGTGCCGAACTCCTGCGCCACGCTGTGGCTGCCGACCGGCATCTTCGACTTCGACATCAACCCGAACGCATCCGGGCCGATCAAGCACATCGACGGCAAGATCAGCATGCCGCTGTCGCACGACCTGCCCTGACACGGGAGACAAGCGCCATGCCCACCTACGACTACGACTGCCCGCAATGCGGCAGCTTCGACGCACTGCGCTCGGTCTCCATGCGCAACCAGGCGGCCGCCTGCCCGGCCTGCGGCAGCCCTTCCGCGCGAATCCTGTCCGTCGCGCCTTCGCTGGCACTGATGGAGGACGGCACACGCCGCGCGATGGACACCAACGAGCGCGCCCGGCATGAGCCCAAGCGATCCGGCGACTACGCGCGGCTCAAACACCCGGCCGGTTGCGGTTGCTGCTCCAGCGGCAAACGCGGCGCCACGCTGACCGCGCCCAACGGCAACAAGGCCTTTCCGAGCAAGCGCCCCTGGATGATCAGTCACTGAAGGAACACCCCATGATTCACGGCGACATTTCAAGCAGCAAGGACACCGTTGGCGTGGCGGTGGTCAACTACAAGATGCCCAGGCTTCACACCAAGGCCGAGGTGGTCGAGAACGCGAACAACATCGCGCGCATGCTCGAAGGCATGAAGAAGGGCCTGCCGGGCCTGGACCTGGTGATCTTCCCCGAGTACAGCACCCACGGCATCATGTACGACAGCAAGGAGATGCACGAGAACGCAGCCACGGTGCCGGGCTTTGAGACCGAGATCTTCGCGGCCGCCTGCCGGCGCGCCAAGGTCTGGGGCGTGTTCTCGCTGACCGGGGAACGGCACGAAGAGCACCCGCGCAAGGCGCCCTACAACACGCTGATCCTGATGAACGACCAGGGCGAGATCGTGCAGAAGTACCGCAAGATCATGCCCTGGGTGCCGATTGAAGGCTGGTACCCCGGCGACCGCACCTATGTGAGCGACGGCCCCAAGGGTATGAAGATCAGCCTGATCATCTGCGACGACGGCAACTACCCCGAGATCTGGCGCGACTGCGCGATGAAAGGCGCCGAACTTATCGTGCGCTGCCAGGGTTATATGTACCCGGCCAAGGAGCAGCAGATTTTGATCTCCAAGGCCATGGCCTTTGCTAACAACACCTATGTGGCGGTGGCCAATGCCTCGGGTTTTGACGGCGTGTATTCCTATTTCGGCCACTCGGCGCTGATAGGCTTTGACGGCCGCACGCTGGGCGAATGCGGCGAAGAGGAAATGGGCGTGCAGTACGCGGCGCTGTCCAAGAGCCTGATCCGCGACTTCCGCCGCAACGGCCAATCGGAGAACCACCTGTTCAAGCTGCTGCACCGCGGCTACACCGGCATGATCAATTCGGGCGACGGTGACAAGGGAACACCGAACTGCCCCTTCAGCTTCTACGCCGACTGGCTGCGCGACCCCGAGGCCGCGCGCCAGCAGGTGGAGTCGTTCACGCGGACGACCATTGGGACGGATGAGGCGCCCATGGAGGGGATTCCGAACCAGAGCAGCGTGACGGCCTGAACGGGTTTTATCCCCTCTCCCTCTGGGAGAGGGTTAGGGTGAGGGCCAGCGGCGCAAGAAATGCCGCAGCCTCCTGCACAAGCCGCAGCCCTCACCCCTGCCCTCTCCCAGAGGGAGAGGGAGCAAGATGGTTCAGCCGCCGCCGGCCTGCGAAATCACCGTCCGCTCAATCACCCGGTCATCCCCCAGCACGATCAGCGCGAACAGCAACTCGCCCAGATTGGMCGCCAGCGCGGTCTTGCGCGCCAGCAGCGGCGTGGCCTGCGGGTTGAGCACCACGAAGTCGGCCTCGCAGCCCGGCTGCAGGTTGCCCACCACGCCCTCCAACCCCAGCGCGCGCGCCGCGCCCGCAGTGTGCTGCCACCACAGCTGCTGTGGCGTGAGTGACAGGCCGGGCTTGGTCTGCCCTTCGCGGCCCACGTAATAGGCCGCGAGCATGGTGTGGAAGGGGCTGAAGGAAGTGCCGCCGCCCACGTCGCTGGCCAGGCCGTAGGGGAAACCAATACGCTCGGCGCCTTCGTAGTCAAAAAATCCGCTGCCCAGGAAGAGGTTGCTGGTCGGGCTGACGGCGGCCGCCGTGCCGGTAGCGCGCATCAGTGCGCGGTCTTCGTCGTCGATGTGGATGCAATGGGCATAGACGGCGCGCGGGCGCAGCAGGCCGAACTGCTCATAGACGCCCAAATAGCTGCGCGCCTCGGGGTAGAGCTTGTGCACCCAGGCGATTTCGTCCTTGTTTTCGGCGACGTGGGATTGAATCCAGACGTCGGGGTATTTGGCGGCCAGCTCGCCGGCGCCGCGCAGCTGGGCTTCGCTGCAGCTGGGCACAAACCGCGGCGTGATGGCATAACCCAGCCGGTCCACGCCGTGCCAGCGCTGGATCAGGGCCTCGGTGTCGGCCAGGCTTTGCACGGTGTCGTCACGCACGCCCTCGGGCGAGTTCTGGTCCA
The DNA here is from genome assembly GCF_056405595.1 of Polaromonas sp. P1_G1. NCBI lineage: Bacteria > Pseudomonadati > Pseudomonadota > Betaproteobacteria > Burkholderiales > Comamonadaceae > Polaromonas > Polaromonas sp. P1_G1. Next base: position 60,154 of record NZ_JBFUBU010000008.1, on the reverse strand, counting down.
TCAGGCATTTGCCCGTCATCAGGCGCAGGCTGCGGTTTTGCGCTTCGGTGAACAGGGCATTGACGGATTCGGTGTGCGAGGTGGCAAAGGCCAGCGCGGTGGTGACGCCGTTGCGCAGCAGCTCGTCCAGGAAAAAAACAGCCGCCTCCGCGCTATGCGCGGCACCCGAAAAGCGGCTTTCTTCGGGAAAGGTGTAGTTCTCAAGCCAGGGCAACAGGCCGTCGGCCGGCGAGCCGATCACGTCCAGCTGCGGGTAGTGGATGTGCATGTCCACAAAACCCGGCGCGATGATGCGGCCCGGCAGGTGTTCGGTCTCCACCTCGGCAAAGCGCGATGCCAGCGCCAGGTAGCTGCCCACGGCCTGAACCACCTGGCGGCCCTGCGCATCGGGGCCCACCACGAGCAGGCCGTCGGCCTCGTAGGCGGCCTGGGCGGGGCCGGTGAAATACAGCAGGGCGGCGCGGTAGGCTTTCATGGGGGCTAGGTTACCGCAGCAGATGCGTGCCGCGATATGTAAAACGCGATAAGGTGTATCGGACGCCGATGGCCCTCACCCTAACCCTCTCCCAGGGGGAGAGGGAACAAGAGTTCAGCGGCTCACTCGGCAGCCGTCGCCCAGCGAAGCGCGCCAGACGCGCACCGAAGTCAAGCCCGGCAAACGCGCATCAAGCTTGCGGAAGATGAACTGGCAGAGGTTCTCAAGTGTGGGCGGGCCCAGGTCTTTCACGTCGTCGAGCAGATGATGGTCCAGCTCCTCGCGCAGCACGGCGATTTCACGCCGCACCAGGCCCAGGTCCATCACCATGCCGGTGGCCGCGTCGGGCTCGCCGGCGACAAACACCTCGGCGTTGTAGGTGTGGCCGTGCACACGTTTGCTGCTGTCGGCCTCAATGGCGCGCTTGAGCGTGTGGGCCGCGTCAAAGTAAAAAGTCTGGCTGATCTCGCAGCGCATGGGTTCTGGCGTGGGCAGCTTTTTCATCGGATGCCCGTGATCTTGTGGGTCTGCAGGCTGAGCCGCCAGGCCGGGCGCGCCATGCACAGCTGTATGCACGTTTCGGTGTTCTGCTGGCGCTGCGGGTTGTCCATGGGCTGCAGGTAGCGATGCGTGAAGTCGGCGGCCTCGAGCTCGGCCAGGTCAAAGCTTGGCTGCGGCCACACCACCTTGAGCTCCTGGCCCGCGCGCTGCACCCAGGGCGCGCCGGCCTTGGGGCTCACGCAAATCCAGTCAATGCCCTCAGGCGCGGCAATCGTGCCGTTGGTTTCAACCGCGATCTGGAAGCCGCGCGCATGCAGAGCCGCGATCAGTTCCGCATCGACCTGCAACAGCGGCTCGCCGCCGGTCATCACCACAAAACGGTGCGCGCTGTCGCCGGCCGGCCACTGCGCGGCAATGCGCTCGGCCAGCGCGTCGGCATCCCGAAACTTGCCGCCCAGCGTGCCGTCGGTCCCCACAAAGTCGGTGTCGCAGAACTGGCAGACGGCCGTCGCGCGGTCCTGCTCGCGGCCGGACCAGAGGTTGCAGCCGGCAAAGCGGCAAAACACCGCGGGCCGCCCGGCATTGGCGCCCTCGCCCTGCAGCGTGTAGAAAATTTCCTTGACCTGGTAGCTCATGGCGCGGCTTTCACGCGGCCACGGGCCATTGCAGACAGCAGCTGGTGCGAAACAGGAAGTTGAGCGGGAGAAATAAAACAGGCGCCCACACAAGCCGAAAGACCGGGGGTCGCGAGGTTTTTATACATGGTAGTCCTCTACATGGCCCCGGAGATAAGCGGATGCGGGCGCGCCGGGACAGCACGCCGAAGTGTCTGATTTTAACGGTTCAGGGCTGATGAAGGGTTTTCAGGGAATTTGCGGGCCGATTTCGGCCTCAAGGCACAGGCATCTCGCGCGCCTGCTTTTGCAGCCAGCCGCAAAAGCTGTCCAGCCGCGCATGCGGTCCGGCCCGGCGCAGGGCCACATATTGGTAGGCACTTTCCTCAAAGCCCAGCGGCGCCACCAGGCGGCCGGCCCGCAGGTCGTCCATCACCAGGTGCCAGGGTGCGATACAAACGCCCAGACCGCCCACCGCGGCCTCCAGCGTGAAGTAATAGTGCTCGAAGGCCGGGCCGCCCTGCCCGGGAAAGGTGGCGCCGCGTGCTTCGCACCAGGTCTGCCACGCGTCGGGCCGCGTGCGGGTGTGCAGCAACGGCAGGCCGGCCAGGTCCTGGGGCTGGCGCACATCCGCCCTGGCCGACAGGGCGGGCGCCATGACAGGCCCCAGGCGCTCGACAAACAGCGGCAGCAAGGTGGCCGAGGCTTGGGCGCCGCGTTCGGCGACCGTGATGGCGAGGTCGTAGCGGCCGCGGTCCAGGTCCGCCGCCTGTTCGGCCGCGCTGAGGCGGATCTCGGTCTCCGGATGCAGCGCGTTGAAACCGTACAGGCGCGGAATCAGCCATTTGACGGTGAAGGTGCTGAAGCAGGACACGTCCAGCGTTCCGGCCTCGCCGCTGCGTACCTCGCGCACGGCGGCTTCCATCTGGTCCAGCGCGGCGGAAAGCGCCGGCCGCAGCGAGGCGCCGGCGGCCGTCAGCTGCGGCTTGTTTTTGGCGCCTTCGAACAGTGGCACGCCCAGCGCCTGTTCGAGCTGCCGCACCTGCCGGCTGATGGCGCCGGGTGTGACCGAGAGCTCCTCGGCGGCGGCCGTCATGCGGCCCAGGCGGGCGGCGGCTTCGAAGGCACGCAAGGCATTCAGGGGTGGGAGGCGGCGCGTCATGATGTGAGTTTATGGCACATACAGCGTGCCAACAAATCGTTTGTCCAGATCACAACCACTTGGGAGAATTCGCACCAGCCGTTTACTTAAATTGAGGAAAAATCACATGCCTTTTATCCGCACCAGCGTCCACCAAAGCACCAGTACCGAACACCGGCAAGGCATCGTCGACGGCATCCACCAGGCCCTGGTTGAGAGCATTGGCATGCCGGAAGACGAGCTGTTCAACCTGGTGAGCGACTACGATGCGCGGCAGTTTTTCTTTAACCGGACCTTCAACGGCATGGCGCGCTCGGACAAACCGGTGGTCGTCGAGATCACCCTGCGGCGCGGACGCAGCGACGCGATGAAACGCGCGCTTTACGCGGCCATCGCGCGCAACCTGAAGGCCAATGCCGGTGTCGCGCCCGACGACGTTTTTATCTTCATGCACGAGAACGACTACTCGGACTGGTCGGTGGGCGGCGGCAAGTTCGCCATGGCGCTGGTGCAGCAGCCCGGCCCGGGCTGATAAGAAAACGCCTTCTTTATTTGCCGACGGCGGCATGGCCGGCCGGCAGCGCCGGCAGCACCGGGTAGGCCCTGGCCATCCACAGGTACATCACGGCGCCCACCAGCAGCGAAGCGGCGGCTATCTCCAGCGACAGCGTGAAACCCGCGCCCGCGTTGGGCGTGCGCTTGAGCAACACCGCGACCAGCGGCGGGCCGAGGATTTGCCCCACGCCGTAGGTGGCGGTCAGCAAGCCCATGAAACTCGCGGCCGTGGCGGACTTGAGGCGGCGCACTTCCTGCATCGCAAAAAAGGTGATGGCGGTGAAGGGCATGCCCAGCATCAGGCTGCCCAATGCAAAGCCCGCGAGGCTGGGGCTCCAGAGGCTGGCCGCAATGCCCAGGGCCTGCAGGAAGTAGCAGCCCGCCAGCAGCAGGCGGAAATCTTTGCCCGGCGGCATCCGCGTGGCCAGCAGCGCGCCCAGCATCACGCCCAGGCCGAAGATGGGCCAGAACATGTCCAGCCAGGCCGAGCCCGGCAGGGCCGCGCGCGCGATCACCGGCAAAAAGGTGGCGGTGATGATGTAGCCGAAACCGGCCAGGCCGTAGGCCAGCGTCAGCAGCGTCATCTCGGCATGGCCGTGGTGCTGGGGCGCCGCACCGGGCAAGGCGGCCGCGCGCGGCACCAGCGCGACCAGGCGCTCGTCGCCGCCGCGCAGGATGTGCCACACCAGGGCCGCCAGCACAAACGACAGCACGCCGAACAGCATCCATCCCGTGGCGGCTGTCCAGTGCCAGGCCACCATGCCGGTGGCGAACAGGCCGCTGACCACAATGCCGGCGCCCGGGCCGACGTAGATGATGCCGCCCATCGCGGGCACGCCGCGTTTGGCCAGCTGCGACAGGCACCAGCCCGAAGTAAACACAAACACCACCGCGCTGGTCACGCCTGCCGCGAAACGCAGCAGCGGCCACGCGGCGGGGAAGTGCCAGCCCATGCTCAGCGTGAGCACGCCGGTCGCGACCAGCCCGGCGCGGACCAGCGAGGAGTAGGCCAGCGAGGGCAGCCCCTTGAAGCGCGCCCACAGCCAGGGCTGCAATGTGCAGAGAATCGCGCCCAGCATGTAGCCGAAGTAGTTGGCGCTGGCCAGCCAGCTGGCCGTGGGCAGGTCGACCACGCCGTCGCTGAGCATCATGGGCAAGAGCGGCGTGAAGGCAAAGCGGCCTATGCCCATGGCGACGGCCAATGCCACCAGCCCGGCGAGGGCGATGGGCCAGGCGCCGTGCGGTGCGGGGGAAGACTCTTGATGCGGCTGCGATGTGGAGGCCATGCCCGGGGGTCCTTGCTTGCTTCAGGGTTCTACCCGGATCATACGTTTGGGTCGCCGCCGAGGCAGGCGCCGACGGAAATAACCCCGCGTGTTCAGCTGAAGCGCTCGAAGCTCTCGTTGAGGCGGTCCACATAACGCGCCTTGGCCGGGGCGTCGATAAAGCTGGCCTCGAAGCTGTTGCGCGCCAGCATGTAGGCGTGGCGGGCATCCATGCCGGTGGCCGCGAAAGTCTGCGTGAAATTCTCGTTCATGTAGCCGCCGAAGTAGGCCGGGTCGTCCGAGTTGACGGTGGCCGCCAGGCCGGCGTCCAGCAATTCGCGCAGGTTGTGGCTGGCCAGGTCGGGAAACACGCAGAGCTTGAGGTTGGACAGCGGGCACACCGTCAGCGCGATGCGGTCCTGGGCCAGGCGCTGCATCAGCAGCGGGTCGCGGCTGGAACGCACGCCGTGGTCCACGCGCTCGACCTTCAGCACGTCCAGCGCCGTCCAGACGTATTCGGGCGGGCCTTCTTCACCGGCATGGGCCACCAGGTGAAAGCCCAGCTCACGGCAGCGCGCGAACACGCGCGCGAACTTTTCGGGCGGGTTGCCGACCTCGCCCGAATCCAGGCCTATGCCGATGAACTTGTCGCGAAAAGGCAAGGCCTGCTCCAGCGTCTCAAACGCGTCCTCCTCGCTCAGGTGGCGCAGGAAACACAGGATCAGCGAGGCGCTGACGCCCAGCTCGGCCTGCGCATCCACGCAGGCGCGGTGCAGGCCGGTGATGACGGTTTCCATGCTCACGCCGCGCGCCGTGTGCGTCTGCGGGTCGAAAAACATCTCGGTGTGCACCACGTTGTCGGCGGCGGCCCTGCGCAGGTAGGCCTGCGCCATGTCGTAAAAGTCCTGCTCCGTGATCAGCACGCTGGCGCCGGCGTAGTAGATATCGAGAAAGCTCTGCAGGTTGGTGAAAGCGTAGGCGTTGCGCAGTTCTTCGACGCTGGCGTACGGAATCTGCACGCCATTGCGGCTGGCCAGCGCGAAGATCAATTCGGGCTCCAGCGAACCCTCGATGTGCATGTGCAGCTCGGCCTTGGGCATGCGCCCGAGCAGTTCGGGCAGGCGGTCCGCTGCGACGGGTTTGACGGAAAAAGTCATTGTTAGCTCCAAAAACAAAACGCTATCTGACGGCAACCAAAATATGCGGGCAGAAGGAAAGGGAACAGGACATCAGCGGCCGGGAAGCCTACCCTCGACGCCTTTGACATAAACCATCAAGCCGCCGATAAATGGGTCGCTCGCCACCACGTCCCTGGCCAGCAAGGTTTTGCCGGTGTTGTCGGTGATAGGGCCTTTCCAGATCGAAAAACTGCCGTCTTTGAGACCGGCCTTGACCTGGTCGACGCGTTTTTGGGTATCGGCGGGCACGTCAGCGGCGATGGAAACCAGATCCACAGCACCCTCTTTTGTACCGTTCCAGTATCCCCCCTTGCCAGTCCAGGTTCCGTTCATGGCTTGCCCTACAGCCTTCACGTAATACGGACCCCAGTTCACCACGGCGGAAGCCAGGTGAGCCTTATGGCCGAACGCCTTCATGTCCACCAGCCAACCGACCGCGCGCTTATCCATTTTTTCCGCCGTTTGCATCACGGCGAAAGAATCGGTCGTCTGGAAAAGAATGTCCGCGCCACCCCGGATCAATGCGGATGCCGCGGAGGCTTCCTGGATGGGATCGAACCAGACATTGACCCAGGAGACCCTGACGACGATGGCGGGGTTGGACGACTGCGCACCCAGCGTGAAGCTGTTGATATTTCGTACGGTGTCCGGGATGGGGATGGACCCCACCACGCCAAGCACCCCCGATTTGCTCATGCTGCCCGCCACAACGCCCGCCATATAAGAGGCTTCGTAAACCCGGCTGTCATAGACACGCATATTCCCCGTTGTCTTGTAGCCGGTAGCGTGTTCAAACTTCACGTCCCGGCTATCGTTGGCGACCTTGAGCATGGGTTCCATATAGCCGAACGTCGTGCCGAAGATGAGCTTGTTGCCCTGTCGTGCAAGATTCCGGATGACAGGCTCCGCATCGGAAGATTCAGGCACCTTCTGCGCAACGGTGATCGCCACCTTGCCGCCATAGGCCTGCTGCACCGCCTTGCGGCCGTTTTCGTGGGCGGAAGTCCAGGCCCCCTCCCCCGAATCGACATAAGCAAAGGCCAGTTTGAAGGGCTCAACGGGAGCTTCTGCTTTCAAAGGCTCATTCCGGGTCTGGGTCGCACAACCGGCAAGGCAGAGCAAAGCCGCCATGAGCAGCGCGGGCATGCTTCCCGCTGCTACGGGTTTGACGGAAAAAGTCATGTCAGCTCCCTAAACAAAAAAGCTGCCCGAAGGCAGCGTATGACCCCTTCCCCCGCTGGGGGAAGGTTGGGATGGGGGCGGCGTCCAAAGCATGCAACGTCGGCATTGCAATCGCCGCCAGCCCTGTCTTGCAGACCGCAGCCCAGGCAGAGCCTGGGCTTCTTCGCGCTGTCCGGATGCGCGCAGGCGCATCCAGAGCCGCAGCGCTCAGCCCCTGCCCTCTCCCAGAGGGAGAGGGAGAAATACTCCGCGCTCCCGGGGAAAGGCACTTCATCAGTTGCCTGGAACCTTGCCTTCAACACCCTTGACGTAGGTCTTCAGGCCGCCCAGGAATTTGTCGTCGGCCACCACGTCCTTGGCCAGCAGTTCCTTGCCGGTGTTGTCGGTGATCGGGCCCTTCCAGATCGAAAAGCTGCCGTCCTTCAGGCCGGCCTTCACTTCTTCGACGCGCTTCTTGGTGTCGTCGGGCACGTCGGCGGCGATGGACACGATGTCGATCGCGCCTTCCTTGACGCCCCACCAGGAGGCGGTGTTGCCTTTCCATTTGCCTTCCAGCGCCTCACCCACGGCCTTGACGTAGTACGGGCCCCAGTTGATCACGGCCGAGGCCAGGTGGGCCTTGGGGCCGTAGGCGGTCATGTCGGAGTCCCAGCCGAAGGCGCGCTTGCCCATTTTTTCGGCGGTCTGCAGCACGGCGGAGGAGTCGGTGTTCTGGAACAGCACGTCGGCGCCGCCGTTGATCAGGGCGGTGGCGGCTTCGGTTTCCTTGGGCGGGTTGAACCAYTCGTTSACCCACACCACCTTGGTCTTGAYCTTGGGGTTGACCGACTGCGCGCCCAGTGTGAAGCTGTTGATGTTGCGCACCACCTCTGGAATCGGCACCGAGCCGACCACGCCCAATGTGCCGGTCTTGCTCATCTTGCCGGCGATCACGCCGGCCATGTAGGCGCCTTCGTAGGTGCGGCTGTCATAGGTGCGCATGTTGTCGGCCTGCTTGTAGCCGGTGGCGTGCTCGAACTTCACGTCCTTGGTGTCGCCTGCGACCTTGAGCATGGGTTCCATGTAGCCGAAGGTGGTGCCGAAAATCAGCTTGTTGCCCTGGGCCGCCATGTCGCGGATCACGCGTTCGGCGTCGGCCGACTCGGGCACTTTTTCAACAAAACTCGTGATGACCTTGTCGCCGTAGGCCTGCTGCACCGCCTTGCGGCCGTTGTCGTGCGCATAGGTCCAGCCGCCGTCACCCACCGGGCCGACATAGGCAAAGGCGATCTTCAGGGGTTCGGCCTTGGCGGCGGGTGCCGAAGCGGCTGGTGCGGTGGCGGAAGCTGCCGGGGCGGCCTCTTCCTTTTTGCCGCAGCCCGCCAGGGCCGCCGCAGCCACCGCGGACAGGGCCGCCAGCTTGAGCAGGGAACGTTTTTGCAGGTCAGTCATGTCATCTCGCTTTCGTGGAAGGAAGGTGAAGAAAGTCAAAAGCTAAAAAGGCGCGTCGAAAAAAAAGCAATTATGCGGCGGAAACTCAGAACAGGATCTCATGCGCCGGGGTAAAACGGCTTGCCGATGGAACTGGGCATGTTGACGCGAATCCACAGCGGGTTACGCGAGATCAGCACCAGCACCACGATGGTGGCCAGGTAGGGCAGCATGCTCAAAAACTGCGTGGGCACGTTCACGCCCAGGCTTTGCAGGTGGAACTGCAGCATGGTCACGCCGCCGAACAGGTAGGCACCAAGCAACACCCGTGCCGGGCGCCAGGTGGCGAAGGTGGTGAGCGCCAGCGCGATCCAGCCCTTGCCGGCGATCATGCCCTCGACCCACAGCGGCGTGTAAGCCACCGACACATAGGCGCCGGCCAGGCCGCACAGCGCGCCGCCGGCCACCACGGCCGCCAGCCGTATGCGCCGCACCGGGTAGCCCAGCGCATGCGCCGATTCAGGGCTTTCACCGACCGAGCGCAGCACCAGGCCGGCGCGCGTGCGGTACAAAAACCAGACGAGCCCGGCCGTCAGCGCCATCGCGATATAGACCATGGGGTGCTGGCGGAACAGCGCCGGGCCCAGCAACGGGACGTCGGCCAGGAAGGGAATCGGGTAGTGCGCCTGCTCGGGCAGTTTTTCCTGCACGTACTTGATGCCGGCAAAGGCCGAAAAGCCCGCACCGAACAGGCTCAGCGCCAGGCCGGTCGCGTACTGGTTGGTGTTGAGCCAGATCACCAGCACGCCGAAGATCGCCGCAAGGAAAGCCCCGGCCGCCATGCCGGCCGCAAAGCCCAGCCAGCTGTTGCCGGTGTGCACCACCGTGGCAAAGCCGGCGATCGCGGCGCACAGCATCATGCCCTCGGCGCCCAGGTTGACGATGCCGGCTTTTTCATTGATCAGCAGGCCCAGGGCCGCGATGGCCAGCACGGTGCCGGCGCTCAGCGTCGCGGCGATCAGCAGCGCGGTCGAATCCATCACGCGCCTCCTTTCAGGACTTCGGCAGACGGCGGCGTGGCCACCGGCATGGTGATGGGTTTGGCCAGTTTCAGGCGGTAGGCGATCAGGGTGTCGCAGGCCAGCAGGCTGAACAGCAACAGGCCCTGGAACACGCCGGTGATGGACTTGGGCAGGCCCAGGCGCGACTGCGCGAGTTCGCCGCCAATGTAGAACATGCTCATCAGGAGGGCCGAGAACACCACGCCCACCGGGTGCAGCCGCCCGACAAAGGCCACGATGATGGCGGCAAAACCATAACCCGCCGGCACATAGGGCGTGAGCTGGCCTATGGGGCCGGCGACTTCCAGCGCACCGGCCAGGCCCGCCGCACCGCCGGATGTGAGCAGCGCCAGCCACAGCGCGCGGCGCGACGAGAAGCCGGCGTAACGCGCGGCGGCCGGCGCCAGGCCGCTGACCTCATGCCGGAAGCCCGCATAGGTGCGGAACAAAAACAGCCACAGCCCGGCCACGCCCAGCAGCGCGAGGATGATGCCGATGTTCACGCGCGAACCCTGCATAAGCCGCGGGATCTGCGTCACAGCCTCGAAGGTCTTGGTCTGCGGGAAGTTGTAGCCGTTCGGGTCTTTCCAGGGGCCGAAGACCAGGAAGTTGAGCACCATGTCGGCCACGTAGACCAGCATCAGGCTGACCAGGATTTCATTGGCGTTGAAGCGGTCGCGCAGCAAGGCCGTCACGCCGGCCCAGGCCATGCCGCCCAGGATGCCGGCCAGCAGCACCGCGGGAATGATCCAGGGGCCGGTGGTTTTCTCCGCCAGCAGCGCGATGCCGCCGGCCGCAACCGCACCCATGACGAACTGGCCTTCGGCGCCTATGTTCCAGACATTGGAGCGAAAGCACACGGCCAGCCCCAGCGCGATGATGAGCAGCGGCGTGGCCTTGACCAGCAGCTCGCCGATGGCATACGGCGACTTGATGGGCTCCCAGAAAAATACCTGCAGGCCCTTGACCGGGTCCTTACCCAGCGCCACAAATAGCGCCACACCTATCAGCACCGTGATCAGCAAGGCCAGCAGGGGCGAGGCGTAGCTCCAGAAGGAGGACGGCTGGGGGCGGACTTCAAGCTGCGGCATGCGAGGCCTCCGTCTGCATCCACAGGCCGCTCATCCACTGGCCCACGCGTTCCACCGTGGCCTCGGCGCGCGGCAGCGAGGGCGAGAGCTGGCCCTTGGCCATCACATAGAGCCGGTCGCAGATGTCGAACAGTTCTTCCAGCTCCTCGCTGACCACCAGCACGGCGCAGCCGGCGTCGCGCAGCTTGAGCAGTTCGCCGCGTAYCTGTGTGGCCGCGCCCACGTCCACGCCCCAGGTCGGCTGCGAGACGATGAGCAGCGCGGGTTTCGCATCGATCTCGCGGCCCATGATGAATTTCTGCAGGTTGCCGCCCGACAGCGACTTGGCCACCGCCTGCGGCCCGCCCGACTTGACCTTGTAGGCGGCGATGATGCGCTCGGCCTGCGCCTGCAGTGCGCTGCCATTCAGCCAGCCGTTGCCGGCGACGGACTCCTTGCGCGTCAGCAGCAGGTTGCGCGCCAGCGAGAGCGAGGGCACGGCGCCGCGGCCCAGGCGCTCCTCAGGCACACAATGCAGCCCCAGCGCGCGCCGCCTGCCCGGCCCCAGCTTGCCCACGGGCTGGCCCTTGACCACGATCGCATCGCCGGCGGCGCGGGTGTCTTCGCCCGAGAGCGCGTAGAGCAACTCCTTCTGGCCGTTGCCCGAGACACCGGCAATGCCGACCACCTCGCCGGCGCGCACCTGCAGGGCCACCTGGTGCAGGTCGACGCCGAACTGTTCTTCCCGGGGCAAATCGAGTTGCCTGACGTCCAGCACCACGGCGCCGGCGTGCAGCTCGCGGTGTTCCAGCGCGGGCGGCTCGGCGCCAATCATGAGGCGGCTCAGCGAGGCGTTGGATTCCTGCCGCGGGTCGCATTCGCCCGACACCTTTCCGCCGCGCAGCACCGTGCAGGCGGTGCACAGCGCGCGGATTTCATGCAGCTTGTGGCTGATGTACAAAATGCTGCAGCCCTGCGCGGCCAGCTGGCGCAGGGTGACAAACAGGTTTTCGACCGCCTGCGGCGTCAGCACCGAGGTCGGTTCGTCCAGGATCAGCAGCCGGGGATGCGTGAGCAGCGCGCGCACGATCTCCACGCGCTGGCGTTCGCCCACGCTGAGCGTGTGCACCGGCCGCGTCGGGTCCAGCTGCAGGCCGTAGGCTTGTGTGGTCTCGCTGATGCGTTTGGAGACCTCCGCCAGGCTCAGGTGTTTATCCAGCCCCAGCCAGACGTTTTCAGCCACCGTGAGCGTGTCGAACAGGCTGAAATGCTGGAACACCATGCTGATGCCCAGCGCGCGCGCCTCGTGCGGGTTGCGCACCGTCACCGGCTGGCCGTCCATTTCCACGGTGCCGGCGTCGGGCCTGACGGCGCCGTAGATGATTTTCATCAGGGTGGACTTTCCCGCCCCGTTCTCGCCGAGCACGGCGTGGATTTCGCCCGGCCGCACGGCCAGCGAGACATGGCTGTTGGCCACCACGCCGGGATAACTTTTGCTGATGCCCTCAAGCCGCAGGCGCGGGGGCGGCCCGGCAGGGCTGTCGGTCTGGGGCGGTGTTGCGGTCATTGTCTCGTGGTGTCCCGTTTTTCGTCTTTTATCTTCTGGTCTTCTATTGTCTTATGGCTCGCATCGCCGGCCCGGCTGGTGACAGCTATTCCTTGCGCAGCATGGACGCCACCGACTTGACCCGGTCGCGCAGCCATTTGGCGGCGTTGGAGGCATGCGTGCGTTCATGCCAGAGCTGGTAATACATCATGCGGGGGAAGGCGATCGGGCTGGGCAGTATTGTGACCGGCAGGATGCCGGCAAAACGTTCGCAATACTGGCGGCCGGTGGTCATCACCAGCAAGCTTGATGCCACCATGGACGGCATCAGGCCGAAATGCGGGCAGCGCACCGTGATGTTGCGCGACAGGCCCAGCGTGTCCAGGTGTTCGTCGATCACGCCCTTGGCGCCCGGGTGCAGGGCCGAGGGCGCGATGTGCTCGGCTTCCAGCCAGCTCGCGCTGTCCCAGCCGCGGCGCACCGCCGGGTGATCCTTGGCCACCAGGCAGACCACCTCGTCGCCGAACAGGCGCGCCATGTGCAGGTCGTCGGGCGGCGCGGCCCAGTTGCCGATCACGATGTCGGCCTGGCCCTGGGCCAGCTGCGCGCGGTAATCGGAATCGGCCGACAGCGGCTGGATCTCGATGCGGCAGCGCGGCGCCTGCGCCTTCACCTGCGCGACCAGCTGCGGCAGGAACAGGGGGTCGAGGTAGTCGCTGGCCGCCAGGCGAAAGGTGGTGTCGGCCGTGGCCGGGTCAAAGCCCCGGGCATCGCTGAACAGCATGCCGGCCGCGCGCAGGATGCTGGCCGAGGGCTCAATCATGCGCAGCCCCGCGTCGGTGGGCACCATGCCCGCGCCCGAGCGCACCAGGATGGGGTCGCCGGCCAGCGCGCGCAGGCGCTTGAGCGCCGCGCTGACGGCGGGCTGGTACATACCCAGGCGGATGGCGGCGCGTGATACGCTGCGTTCAGTAAGCACGGTGTTCAAGACCCTGATGAGATGGAGGTCTATCTTGTCGAAAAGCGCCTGGTCTTTCATACCCTTTCACCCATGCGCTTGATATGGGCTTTGATATGCCGGGCACGGCGCGAGTGTTTAACCTGAAGCATGGCTGTCCCACTTTTTTCCAGACCTATCCGCTTCATCCGGCGGGGCGAGGTTGTTTCCGTCAGCAATGTACCACCCAGCCGCACCCTGCTGGAGCTGCTGCGCGAGGACCTGGCCTGCACCGGCACCAAGGAAGGCTGCGGCGAGGGTGACTGCGGCGCCTGCACCGTGGTCCTGGGCGAGGCGGACGGCGGGCAGGTACGCTACCGTGCCATCAACAGCTGCATACGGCTGGCGCATTCGATTGACGGCATGGCCTTATGGACAGTTGAGGATATTGCGGCGCAAGACGGCGCTTTGCACCCCGCACAACAGGCCATGGTCGACAAGCATGGCTCCCAGTGCGGCTTCTGCACCCCCGGGTTCGTCATGAGCCTGTTCGGCATGTACCAGAACCACGTGTGCCAGGGCCAGCCCATCACGCGTGAGCTGGCGCAAGAGGAACTCTCAGGCAACCTTTGCCGCTGCACCGGCTACCGGCCCATCCTGGACGCCGCGCAGGCCATGGCGGCGTTGCCGCCTGTCAAGGTCGATGAAAGCGCCCTGCTGCACCAGCTCAAATCTGTCCGCACTGAGCCGGGAGTCACCGAAGCCGAGTACCTGGCTCCGCGCACGCTGGCCGGCCTGCTGCGGGCCCGCGCCGACCAGCCCGAAGCCCAACTGGTGGCCGGCTGCACCGACGTGGGCCTGTGGGTCACAAAGATGCACAGGGAATTCGGCCAGGTGCTGGACGTCACCCAGGTCGAAGAACTGCGGCGCGTGGAGCACTACCCGCATCACATCGCCATAGGCGCGGCCGTGACCCTGGCCGATGCTTATGCCGCGCTGGTGAAAGACCGGCCGCAACTGCACAACTTCGCGGCGCGTTTTGCCGGCCTGCCGGTGCGCAACTCGGGCACGCTGGGCGGCAACGTTGCCAACGGCTCGCCGATTGGCGATTCCATGCCGCTGCTGATCGCGCTAGGTGCGAATGTGGTGCTCATAAGTGTGCGCGGGCACCGCGAGATGCCGCTGGAGAAGCTCTATACCGGCTATCGCACGAATGTGATGGCGGCGGATGAGGTGCTGGCTTGGGTGAAGGTGCCCAGGCCGGTTGGCCCCCATCCCAACCTTCCCCCAGCGGGGGAAGGAGCAAACAGCCGAAAGAGGGAAAGCGGTATGGCTCCCTCGCCCCTCTGGGGAGAGGGCTGGGGTGAGGGGCCGGAACGGCTACGGGTCTACAAAATCTCCAAGCGCTATGACGACGACATCTCCGCGGTCTGCCTGGCCATCAACCTGCAAATTGAAGACGGCAAGGTCATCACCGCCTCGATAGGCGCGGGCGGCGTGGCCGCCACGCCGGTGCGCGCCATCCAGACTGAAGCAGCGCTGACAGGCCAGCCCTGGACCCAGGCCACCGTCCGCCAGGCCATGGCCACCTTGCGCGCCGAGTTCTCGCCGATTTCCGACATGCGGGCCTCGGCCACCTACCGCAGCGAGGTGCTGGGCAACCTGCTGCAGCGCTACTGGCTTGAAAGCCAGGGCCTGCAACAGATCAACTTGGCGTCCTTCCGGCTGGAGGAGGCGGCATGAACGCCAAGGACATTCCCGTCAGCCGCGACGCCGTGGCCGACCCGGAACTGCGCACGGCCAATGCCAGGGCCGACAGCATGCCGCCCGCCGACCCGGCCGAAAAACGTTCGCTGGCCCGCCAGCCCGCCGCCACGCGCGCGGCCGGCCGCTCCACGCCGCATGAAAGCGCGCGCGCGCAGGTGGCCGGCGCCGCGACCTATGTCGATGACATTCCCGAACTGCGGGGTACGCTGCATGCGGCGCCTATTCTGTCCACGGTGGCGCATGGAAAGCTGTTGGGCGTTGACACCGCCGCCGCCCTGACCATGCCCGGCGTGCGCGACGTGATCCTCGCGCGCGACATCCCGGGCGACCCGGTGCTAGGCAATTTTTCGCATGACGAGCCGGTGTTCGCGCAGGACACGGTGCAGCACATAGGCCAGGTCATCGGCGTGGTGGTGGCGGACACCGTAATGCAGGCACGCCGCGCCGCACGCAAGGTGGTGTGCAATATCGAGCCCCTGCCCGCGCTGCTCAAGGTGCAGGACGCGCTCAAGGCCGAAAACTACGTGCTGCCGCCGGTCTTCGTCAAACGCGGCGATGCCACAGCAGCACTCAAGAAAGCGGCCCACACACTGCACGGCACACTGGAAGTCGGTGGCCAGGAGCATTTCTACCTTGAAGGCCAGGTCGCCTACGTCGTGCCGCAAGAGCAACAACAGTGGCTGGTCTATTCCAGCACCCAGCACCCGGGTGAGATCCAGCACTGGGTCTCCCACGCGCTGGGCATCGCCAACCATGCGGTGCGCGTCGAATGCCGGCGCATGGGCGGCGGCTTTGGCGGCAAGGAGACACAGTCGGGCCAGATGGCCGTCTGGGCCGCGATTGCCGCGCACAAGCTGCATTGCCCCGTCAAGCTGCGGATGGACCGCGACGACGACTTTCTGGTCACCGGCAAGCGGCATCCTTTCGCCTACGAATACGACGTGGGTTTTGACGGCACGGGGCGCCTCACCGGCCTCAAGCTGACCATGGCAGTCAACTGCGGCTTTAGCGCAGACCTCTCGGGCCCGGTGGCCGACCGCGCGGTCTTCCACGCCGACAACGCCTATTTCCTTGAGGACGTGGAGATTGCGTCCTACCGCTGCAAGACCAACACCCAGAGCAATACCGCTTTCCGCGGTTTCGGCGGGCCACAAGGCATGATCGTGATCGAGGCCATCATGGGCGACATCGCGCGCACCCTGGGCCTGGACCCGCTGGACGTGCGCAGGCGCAACCTCTACGGCATCGGCGAGCGCGACCTGACGCACTACCAGATGAAGGTCGAGGACAACATCCTCGAACCGCTGCTGGCCAAGCTGGAACAGTCATCCCAATACCGTCAGCGGCGTGCATCCATCGCCGCCTGGAACAAAACCAGCCCCGTCATCCAGCGCGGCATCGCGATCACGCCCGTCAAGTTCGGCATTTCGTTTACCGCCACGCTGTTCAACCAGGCCGGCGCGCTGGTGCATGTCTACACCGACGGCAGCGTGCAGGTGAACCACGGCGGCACCGAGATGGGCCAGGGCCTGAACACCAAGGTCGCGCARATCGTGGCSGACGAACTCGGCGTGCCGCTGGCCCAGGTGCTGGCCACCGCCAGCGACACCAGCAAGGTCCCGAATGCTTCGGCCACGGCCGCCTCGGCCGGCACCGACCTCAATGCGCGCGCCGCGCAGTACGCGGCCCGCAACGTACGCGACAACCTCGCGCAGTTCGTGGCCGGCCTGGACCGCTGCGGCGCGGGCGCCGTGCAGTTTGAAGGCGGCGAGGTCATCACGCCGGCAGGCGCGCGGCCTTTCACCGAAGTCGTGAAGCTGGCTTATGCCAACCGCATCCAGCTGTGGAGCGACGGCTTTTACCGCACGCCCAAAATCCATTACGACAAAGCCACGCTGACCGGCCGGCCGTTTTATTACTTCGCCTACGGCGCCGCCTGCACCGAAGTYGCCATCGACACGCTGACCGGCGAAAGCCGCGTACTCAAGGTCGACATCCTGCATGACGTGGGCACCAGCATCAACCCGGCCATAGACATAGGCCAGATCGAAGGCGGCTTTGTGCAAGGCATGGGCTGGCTCACGACCGAGCAACTGGTGTGGAATGACAAGGGCCTCTTGAGCACGCACGCGCCCAGCACCTACAAGATCCCGGCGACCGGCGACGTGCCTGAACACTTCAAGATAGCCCTATGGCCCGAACCGAATCGCGAAGACAACGTCTTCGGCAGCAAGGCCGTGGGCGAGCCGCCGCTGATGCTGGCGATCAGCGTGTATGAGGCCTTGCGGGATGCGATTGCTTCGGCGCGCCCGGAACGGACTGTGGTGCTGGAAGCGCCGGCCACGCCTGAGCACGTACTGCGGGCGCTAACCCTCCCCTAGCCGGGATTTCTTGCTCCCTCTTCCAGAGGGATACATCGCCATTGTTGGCCCACCCGCAACAGTGAATTCAAAAACCGTGCCCTTATGAAGCCGCGGCCCGGCCCCAGTTGCCATGCACGGCAAGCCGGCCGTGCTTCTTTCTTTTGAAGGCGTGCCGGTGCCGAGTGGACCTACCCAACCATCCTTGAAAGCATAGAGAACGGCATGAGCACACCTTTGAATACCCAAATCGCCTTTATCACCGGCGGCAACCGCGGCCTGGGCTTTGAAACCGCCCGGCAACTTGGCAAACTCGGCATCCTGCCGGTGATCGGCGTGCGCAGCGAACAGGCGGGCATGGATGCCGTGGCCAAATTGAAGGCCGATGGCGTGATGGCCGAGTCCATCGTGTTTGACGCGACCAAGCCGGCCGACCGCGCCAGGGCTGCGGACTTTTTCCAGGCACGGGCCGGCCGGCTGGACATCCTGGTGAACAACGCGGGCGTTTTCCTGGAAGGCGAACCCGGCGTGAGCCATCCTTACACCGCGTCGACCCTGCCCGAGAAAGTGCTGCGCGACACCATGGAGACGAACTTCTTCGCCCCGGTGGCGCTGACGCAGGCGCTGCTGCCGCTGCTGAAAAAAGCGCCGGCCGGCCGTATCGTCAACCTGGCCAGCATCCTGGGTTCGCTGACCCTGCATTCCGACCCGGCGTCGCCGATCTATGAAATGAAGTCGACGGCCTACGACACCTCGAAGACGGCGCTGAACTCGTATACCGTGCAGCTGGCCTATGAGCTCAAGGACAGCAGCGTGAAAGTCAACTCGGCCCACCCCGGTTGGGTGCACACGGAAATGGGCGGCCCTTCAGCACCCATGAATGTGGAAGACGGCGCCAAGACCAGCGTGCGCCTGGCCACCTTGCCGGCGGAAGGCCCCAGCGGCGGCTTCTTCCATATGGGTGACGCCCTGCCCTGGTAAGCCGTGGGCCTGCGAAACAAAGCGACCCTCGGGTCGCTTTGTTTTGCGTCAGGGGACGGCAAGGTCCGGCGTCATGTCCAGAAAGCCCTTGAGCGTCTGCGACGTGTTGTCGACATGCCAGGCCAGCCCCAGTACTGCATTGCGCTGGGCACCACCTTCACCGCCGTAGGGTGGACGTGGGCCTGCTGGCACGAGCTACCACGCAGCTGCGGCAGCGTTTCGGCAGCAAGGCCGTGGGCGAGCCGCCGCTGATGCTGGCGATCAGCGTATATGAGGCGTTACGGGATGCGGTGGGGCTGCAAAGCCAGGGGATCAACTTGTGGTGATGGATGCGCCGGCTACGGCGGAGAATGTGCTGAGGGCCGTCGGCTATGGTGATTCGCCAAAATTATTGACGTAAGCTCATGCCCCTGGACAGATCAACATCAGGCCGTGCAAGGGAGCAACGCATGTGGCGATCCGCTTTATTGATATTCGTTCTGAGATTCACTATTTCAGGCGCGGAGGCGCAAGGCTCTCCCTCCCTCTGCTGGGTTCGTAGCACCTCGCTGTCCGACACAGGCGAAGCAGTTGTGAAATTCGATCCGGCTGCCCGTGGGTTTATGGGCATCACGTCTCCCGGCGCCCTAAAGCCGGATACGACCTTCTCTCTGGTACCCGAAAGCAGCAGCAAGAACGGGAGCGACTCTACGGTGCGCATTCCAAAAAACAAGGAGGCCTGGTTGCGCCAAGGCCACGAAGGCTGTGAGTTTCGATGGGCCCAGGAAGGCGGTAGCTCAGGCATACGCATCAGTGCAACCAGCTCCTACGTCCCTCAAGGAGCCGTACCAACGACTGCGCACGCATTTGTTCCTTTCTCGAAAAGATGACTGTGCCTGGATTCATCGCGCGTCGTTGCCAACACTTCACGGGGCGACAGGCGGGTCAGCGCTTCGCTCAGGCGTGGTTAAGCACAGCGGTAGCCTGCGTCCCCGCAACTGAAGCGGCGTTTGAGCGCCTGCTCCGAGAGAGACGGAAAATCAAGCCTCGCGGTACATCCCCGAATCCCCGCGCACGCCCAGCTTCTTCCTGAAGGCCTGGATGTCAAAGCCCTCGTTGGCGAGCTGCTGTTGCATGACAACCTGGGCGGCGGCCACCGCATCGGCATTGGCCCATTCGACCACCGTCACCACATCGAACTCGCTGCTGTCGCCGGTCTGGGTCAGCACGTGCTTCTGCAGGCAGCCCGGCAGCTCGCCCAGCATGCGCTGGACGTGGTGGATTCTCTCGACAAACGCGGAGATCGACTGCGAGGGCACCACGAACTTGTCGATGCGAAATACGGAAGTCGGAGTGGAAGTGGAAGTGGAAGTGGAAGTGGAAGTGGAAGTGGGGGCTGAAGATTCATTGGGCATGAGACAACTCCTTTGAAATGGTAGGCCGGATTGGCTTGCGAAACCCCGAGTCTGGAACCTCAAGTAAAGTTGAGGTCAAGCACTATTTTCAAAAGGATTCCCATGGGCACGGAACTGGAACAGGCCGGCATCTTCCCCACACTTTCGGTCGGCGACATGGCGCGCCGCAGCGGCGTGGCGGTTTCTACGCTGCATTTCTATGAAACCAAGGGCTTGATCAGCAGCACCCGCACCGAGGGCAACCAGCGCCGCTACGCGCGCGAGATGCTGCGGCGCGTGGCTTTTGTGCGCGTCGCGCAGCGCGTAGGCATCGCACTGGCCGACATCGAAGCCGCCCTGGCGACCCTGCCCGCGAAAGCCGCGCCCAGCCGCGCCGACTGGGAACGCCTGTCGGCCGCCTGGCGCGCCGACCTCGACGAACGCATGGCGCAGCTCAAGAAACTCCGCGACACGCTGGACGACTGCATAGGCTGCGGCTGCCTGTCGATCGACAAGTGCCGGCTGCGCAATCCCTATGACAAGCTGGGCGACAAGGGTGCAGGGCCGCAGCGCTTGTGGGTCATGCGCCGGGATGGCGCCTAGGGTCCGGGATCACTTGGCCCGCAACTGGCCCAGGGCCAGCAGCCAGTTCTCCATGTGCCAGGTCCGGGCGATTTTGCCGCCCTCAACGGTCTGGATGTCGATGGCCGAGATCTTGAAGCTCTTGCCGCCGTAGGGTACGCCAAAGAAGTCGCCGAAGGGCGTGCCGCTCACTTCGCCGCGCACGATCACCCGGTTTCCGGACACCAGCACCTCCTTGATGTCGAACTTCATGTCGGGGATGGTTTTGGCAAAGTTGGCGATGGTCTTGATCGACTGTTCGCGTCCCCAGCAGCCACCGGGCACATCTTCCGGGCCCCAGCAGGTCTTGTAGTCCGGCAACACAACTTTGTCGTGCTGCGCCCCCACATCGCCCTGGAAAGGCTGGTTGAACATCGCATACCAGGGCGCGATGGCGGCCCGGGCCTGCGCTTCAGTCAGCGCTTGGGCCGGGGCGGCGAATGCGGCGGCGGAAGTCATGGTCGCGAAGGCGAGGCGAAGAAAGGTTTTCATGGTAATGCCGGGTTTGGTTGTTGGGAGTACAGGAGGGCGTGGAGGAAAGCCTTTGTCATTCTGAATGACGATCATCATCCACATCAGGAATGATGACGGTCATAATCCAGACTGTCAAGTCACCGATGTGAGGTTTTTTCCGAATGGGCCATTCCAAGGCAAACAAGGCCGAGAGCCGCGACCGCGTGGTACGCACGGCCGCCGCGCGCTTTCGCGAGTCAGGCATCGACGGCATCGGAGTCGCCGATCTCATGAAGGAGGCGGGCCTGACGCACGGCGGGTTCTACCGCCACTTCGCCTCGCGCGACGAACTCGTGGCCGAGGCGGTGGAGCGCGCATTGCTGGACGGCGGCCGCGCCGTCCAGGCCGTGGAGAACCTTCAACAGCCGCCGGCGGCCGTTCTGGCCCTGCTGGTCGACGGCTACCTGAGCGCCGCGCACCGCGACAGCCTGGCCACCAGTTGCGCCGTCACCACCCTGGCGGGCGACGTGGCCCGCAGCAATGAGCGGGCGCGCAGCGCCTATACGCAACAGGTCGGCAGCTATCTGGCGCTGCTGACCAAGCTTATCGCCGGTGAAAAGCAGAAGTCCAAACGCATGAAGGCCATCGCAGCCCTGTCCACGCTGGTGGGTGCGGTCTCCATGGCGCGCGCGGTGAACGACGAAAAGCTCTCGCGGGAAATCCTCAAGTCGGCGGCCGACGCGCTGAAAGCTCAGTTCGAGTGATGTTCCTGCACGGGCCGCGCCCTATATGAGCGAGCGAAACAAGTCCAGCAACATCATCAGCACCGCAAACCCCATCACCACCACCCCACCCCAGCCGAACCAGGTGGTCTTGAAACCCGAGGTGAAATTGCCCATCACCGACTTGCGGCCGGCCAGCAGCATCAGGCCGGCCATGATGGGCACGGCCACCACGCCGTTGATCACCGCGCTCCAATAGAGCGCCTTCATCGGGTCAATGCTGGTGAAGTCCATGCCGGTGCCGACCACGGTGGCGATGACGATGATGGCGTAAAAGCGCTTGGCCTCGTACCAGTGGCGCTCCAGGCCCTCGGGCCAGCCGAAGGCTTCGGCCACTGCGTAGGCGGCCGACGAAGCCAGCACCGGCACGGCCAGCAGGCCGGTGGCGATGATGCCGCCGGCGAACAGCGCGAAGGCAAAGTCGCCGGCCAGCGGCCGCAGCGCCTGCGCCGCCTGCGCGGCCGAGGTCACATCGTGGATGCCGGCCGCATACAGGACCGCGCCGCCCAGCACCATGATGAAGAAGGCAATGGTGTTGGAGAAAAACATGCCGATGTAGGTGTCGCGCTTGACGCGGCGCAGGTCGCGGCGGATTTTCTTTTCGGCGCCCAGCACGCCGCCCTTCAAGCGCAGCTCTTCCACTTCCTGCGAGGCCTGCCAGAAAAACAGGTAGGGCGAGATCGTGGTGCCCAGCAGCGCGACGATCATCATCCAGTAGCCCGAGGTCCACTGCAGCTTGGGAACAACCAGGTCGTGCAGCACCTGGGCCCATTGCACCTGCACCAGGAACACGGCGATCACGTAGGCAAACAGGAACAGGGTCAGCCACTTGAGGATGGGCGCCAGCTTGCGGTAGGGCACAAAGACCTGCAGCAGCACGGTGATGATGCCGAAGGCCACCGCATGGAAATGATTGCCGCCGCCCACGGCCAGCTGCAGGGCCTCGCCCATGGCGGCGATGTCGGCCGCGATGTTGATGGTGTTGGCCACCACCAGCAGAAACACCATGCTCATCAAAAAGGCGCGCGGCGTGTGCTCGCGTAGGTTGGCCGCCACGCCCTTGCCGGTCACGCGCCCGATACGGGCGCTGACCAACTGGATGGCGATCATGAAGGGCAAGGACAGAAACACCGTCCAGAGCAGCCCGGTGCCGAACTGCGCCCCTGCCTGCGTGTAGGTGGCGATGCCGGAAGGGTCGTCATCGGCGGCGCCGGTGACAACGCCCGGGCCGACATGGCGCAGGAAGGAGGGGATGCGGTTCAACATGCGCGCGAGGCTAGCATGGCTTGATGATGTCAAACTTAAATCGTACAAAAATACCAGGCGGGCTTCCATTCCCGCGCCGGCAGACGCTAAAAGCTACAAAATTCATAGCAAGGCACGCATTCCAGGCTCGTGGGCTGGCCCGCGAGAGGCCAAAGGCGTAGGATGAACGCTCCACTGCAGGCGTCCACCGCTCGCGGCGACCCAGAAGGCCAGAGGAAGCTTCGCGCCAGCGGGAACTTCCCTTCAATACCGGAGGAGTGATTCATGACTGTTGCAACCCCCAAGAGCGGGCGGTGCCCGGCGCCGCCTGAAGGAGCCGCATGATGGACAGCGCCGTCATCAGCCTGCTGGGCGCCTTCCTGCTGTCCATCATCGGCCTGTTCGTTTTCATCTGGTCCCTGCGCAAGGGGCTGCTGGTAGAAAACCCGACGGCCGCTTCGGTGATCTTCGCGCGCGGCGAAGTCGGCCAGGTGGACGACCCGGCCCTGCAAGACACCGCGCAGGCGTCCATGCAGAAGGCGGTGAAGGAAGGCGGCATCCAGACGCACGCGGCCGATGCCGCCGAGCTGCTGGACCGCATCAGCTCCGACCGATCCACCGCGTTTCCGGTGTTCATGTTCATCACCTTTGCCTGCTTGTGGCTGGTGGTGGGCTCGGCGGCCGGCCTGGTCTCGTCCATCAAGCTGCATGAGCCCGACTGGCTGACCGACTATGCCTGGCTGACCTTCGGCCGCATACGCACGGTACACCTGACCGGCGTGCTCTACGGCTGGATCACCAACGCCGCGCTGGGCATGGTGGTCTGGCTGCTGCCGCGCCTGCTGCGCACGCGGCTGTACGGCGCCATCTGGGTCATGCTGGGCGGCGCGCTGATCAACATGGGCATCGCCGGCGGCATAGGCGCCATCGCCACCGGCTGGAACGACGGCATGGAATACCTGGAGATTCCGTGGCAGATCGCGATCTTCATGTTCGCCGGCTTTGCGCTGGTCATCCTGCCGGTGCTGTTCACGCTGGTCAACCGCAAGGTTTCGCACCTCTATGTGAGTGTCTGGTACATGGCGGCGGCGCTGCTGTGGATCGCCCTGCTCTTCCTGGTCGGCAAGATGCCCGGCGTGCACACGGGCGTGCAGCAGGCCACCACCAACTGGTGGTACGGCCACAACGTGCTGGGCCTGTGGTTCACGCCTGTCAGCGTGGGCGCCATCTATTACTTCCTGCCCAAGGTCATAGGCCGGCCGATACGCTCCTACAACCTCTCGCTGCTCGGCTTCTGGACGCTGGCTTTTTTTTACGGACAGGTCGGCGGCCACCATCTCATAGGCGGCCCGGTGCCGGGCTGGCTGGTCACGCTGTCCATCGTGCAAAGCATCATGATGGTGATTCCCGTGATCGCCTTCAGCATCAACATGGGCGCCACCCTACGGGGGCGCATGCACCTGGCGCTTTATTCGCCCACGCTGCGCTTCATGATGTTCGGCGGGCTGATGTACCTGGCGTCCTCGCTGCAGGGCTCGCTGGAGGCGCTGCGCAGCGTCAACCAGATCACCCATTTCACCCATTTCACGGTGGCCCATGCGCACCTGGGCGCCTATGCCTTCGTCACCATGGTGCTGTTCGGCGCCATCTATTTCATGATGCCCCGCGTGCTGAACTGGGAGTGGCCCTACCCAAAGCTGATCACCCTGCATTTCTGGCTGGCGGCCGTCGGGGCGACCATCTATTTCGTCGGGCTCACGATTGGCGGCTGGCTCCAGGGCGTGGCCATGCTGGACGCCGCGCAGCCCTTCATGGCTTCGGTTGAAGTGACGCTGCCCTACCTCAAATGGCGATCCGTGGGAGGCAGCCTGATGGTGCTCAGCCACCTGGTGTTCGTCGGCCACTTCCTGGCCATGGCACTGCGCTTCGGCCCGGGCCGCGCGGGCGCCGCGCTGTTCTGGCCCAACGACACGCGAAGCACGGAACTGGGGGCCGCACATGGAAAATGAAGTCAAGCTGGCATCGGGCGCCATGGTGGCGCTGGGCGTTGCCACAGCCGCCCTGGTGGTCATGCCCTATATGCAGGTACGCGACATCAAGCCGCCGCCGCAGCTCAAGGGCTACACCAGCGCCCAGTTGCGCGGGCGCGAGGTCTACATCGCCAACGGCTGCGTGTACTGCCACAGCCAGCAGCCGCGCGACCGCAATTTCGGCCCCGACGCGGAACGCGGCTGGGGCCGGGCCTCGGTGCCGGCCGACTATTTCTACGACAAGCCCCACCTGCTGGGCAGCATGCGCACCGGGCCCGACCTCTTCAACATCGGGGTGCGCCAGCCCAGCAAGGACTGGCACCTGGGCCACCTGTACCAGCCGCGCGCCTACGTGCCCGGCTCCATCATGCCGTCCTACCCCTACCTCTTCACGGTCAAGGACGCCAAAGACGCCGAAAGCGAAGGCGAGCAGCCGCTGGCCCTGCCGCCCGCCTACGGGCCCAACGTGGGCCAGGTGGTGGTGCCCACGCCCCAGGCGCTGGACCTGGTCAAGTACCTGCAGGGCCTGAACCACACCTACCCGGTGTTGCCGCCCTCCCCCAAGCCCTGAGCCCCACAAGGTGACCCCATGCTGAACGACAAGACATCCGAGAGCCGGGCCCAGGAGCGCGAACAGGCCGAGCCCTCCGAAAAGGGCCAGCCCATTCCGCTGCTCTTCCTGCTTGGGGCGGCAGCACTGGTGCTGTGGGGGGCGGGCTACATCGCGCTGTCCGGCTCCTTCGGCCGCGCCGACCTCGGGGACCGGCGCACGCTGGCCGACCTGTCGGGCCCGGCCCCGGGCGCAAGCACGGCGGCCAACGGCAAACAGCTGTTCACCGCCAATTGCGCGGCCTGCCACCAGGCTACCGGCAAAGGGCTACCGGGCGTG
Organism: Polaromonas sp. P1_G1; assembly: GCF_056405595.1. Taxonomy (NCBI): domain Bacteria; kingdom Pseudomonadati; phylum Pseudomonadota; class Betaproteobacteria; order Burkholderiales; family Comamonadaceae; genus Polaromonas; species Polaromonas sp. P1_G1. The sequence goes on along the minus strand of NZ_JBFUBU010000008.1, from coordinate 34,718 downwards.
TTCCCGCCGCTGGACGGTTCCGAATGGGTGGCCGGCGACGAGCGCACCGTGGCCAACATCCTGCTGCACGGCGTCACCGGGGAGATCACGGTCATGGGCAGCACCTTCAAGGGCGCCATGCCGGCCTTCGCGCAACTCAGCGACGCCGAACTGGCCGCGGTAGCGAGTTACGTCCGCTCCGAATGGTCCAACAAGGCCGGTGCCATCAAACCCGAGCTGTTCGAAACCGAACGCAAGGCCGGCACGCGCACCGCCCCCTTTAACGGCGGCGCCGAGCTCAAGGCATTGACGGCCAAAGCCTCCTGAGCGCTTCGATGTTTCGCACCGCCTTGCTGAGCATCATGCTGGCCCTGGCGGGCTATGCCGCCGCCGCGTGGCTGACGCATGATTTCCAGGTCTGGACCGCTGAGGGCGCGCGCCGGCTTGAAGTTGCCCTGCAGCCGGTGCCGGCTCCGGCCGTCGCCATCGATGGACCCGGCATTGCCCCGCGGGCGCTGTCGCAGCACCTGGCCGACGGGCAGTCCGTCACGCTGGTGGATTTTGTCTACACGCGGTGCCAGAGCGTCTGTCTGGCGATGGGCAGCAGCTTCCAACAACTGCAGCAAGTTCTGCAGCACCGGGGCGGCAAGGTCAAGCTGTTGTCAATCAGCTTCGACGGCGTGCACGACACGCCCGCCGTGCTGCAAGCCTATGCGTCGAAATTAAGCGCCGACCCGGCGCTGTGGCGCTTTGTGCGTGTGCAGGACTCGCAGGAAACGCAGCGCCTGCTGGCCGATTTCCAGGTCGTGGTGGTTCCCGACGGCCGCGGCGATTTTGAGCACAACGCGGCCTTTCTCGTCATCGACCAGAAAGGCCGGCTGGTCCGCATCTTTGATTACGCGGAGCAGCAGCTCACGCTCGACTATGCGCAGCATCTTGCAGGCGCCGCCGCGCCATCGCCATGAAGATGCCCGCCCATCCTTCGCGCGGCACGCTGGCCGTCATGGCCGCAGCCTTGTTATGCCTGCTGGCCTGGCCCGCTGCGCGGCAGGTACTGGAAGCCAGCATGACACGTCACATGCTGGTGCAATACCCTTTGCTGATACTGGCCGGCTGGCTGCTCGCCGCGTCGCTGCCGGGCCGTTGGCTGGCACGCCTGAACCTGTGGAACGCGCATGGCATCAGCGGCCTGTTCGCGACCGCGTTGATGCTCGCGATCCTGATGATTCCCCGCGTTCTGGACCTGGCGCTGGTGGACGACCGTATTGAAATCCTCAAATGCCTGGCCCTGCTGGCCTGCGGGGCGGCCCTGCGCCTGTCATGGCGGGCGGCGGGCCTGCTGGTGCAGGGATTCTTCCTGGGCAATGTGCTGCCGATGATGGCGGTCGTGGGCAACCTGTATGAGACTTCACCGGTGCGCGTCTGCAACGCCTACCTGCTGGACGACCAGGCGCGGCTGGGACAGATGCTGGTGTGGATCGCGGCGGCGATTGCCGCGGCGTGGTTCGCCTGGCTGGTGCGCGTCCTGATGCGAAGAGACGCCGCCATGCTGCTGGACGATGCAGCGACGAAATCCGCGGCACGCTGAAGCCAGCCTGCCGCGGGTCGACGCATCAGTCAGGTGGACACCGAAATCACCGTACCCTCCTCCAGCGCCTCGAAAGAGAACCTCACGGGCAGGAAGGCCTCAATGGTGCGGGCGTTCGTGCGGGTGTGCTCGGTCAGCTCCGTCGCCCAGTAGCGGCCCATCCTTCCCTGCATGGCCGCCAGGGCCAGCGGGATCATCAGCTGGTCCGCCAGGTGCGGGCCCACCGGCGCCTGGTGCGCCAGGTAGTCCCTGACCTCCTGCAGCAGGCGGCGGGCGACCTGCTCGGCGCTGACGGTCTTTTCGCCATAGGCGGCAAAGACTTCGGTGATGTGCTCGTAACGCAGGACGGCCAGCAGCGCATTGCCCGGACCTTCGTTGCTGCGCAGCCCGCGGTCGCGCAGGCAGTCCTCTCCCCAGCCCAGGCCCTGCCGCAGCACGGCCAGCTCGCGCTCGGCCACGCCCTTCGGCAGCCCCGCGTGAAGGCATTCGGCATAGGCCTCCAGCAGCGCCCCGCGCTGCATGATGTCGATGGCCGCAAAACCACGGGCGGGCGGATGCAGGCGAACGCGCGCCTCCCCGCCGCCGGCGGGGTAAAAGCCGTGGCGGCGCAGTTCAATCTCAAACAGCGCATCGCCGCCGCCCGAGAAAAAAGGCGCCAGCAGGGTCAGAAAAGAGATCGAAGGCGCCATCGGGTTGTGCGTCCCGCCGCTGAGCAGCAGCGTGGAGGCCTCTTTGGCCTGCAGCAGCGGCCACAGCACGGTTTGCAGCACCAGCATGCAGCTGCCGGCCGAGCCGACCGCGAATTCGTAATCGCCCGCACGCACTTCACCGGGCGTGAACAGCAGCGAGGTTTCGCCAATCTGCACGGCCTGGCCGGCGGCATTGAGGGCCGTGCTGTGGCCCAGGCCACCGCCCACAGCCACCGCGGCGTTCACGCAGGCCAGGTGCTGGCGCATCAGGCCGGGCTTGGGCCGCCTGGCGCGGATGTTGTCCACGCGAAAGGGCTTGCCCGTCACCAGGCTCAGCGCCAGGGCCGTGCGCAGGATCTGCCCGCCGCCTTCGCCTTGCGAGCCATCAAGTTCAATCATTTTTTCTTCTTTCTGTCTTCTTGTTTCTTGTTTTCAAATGCCCGGACCAGGGCGCCCTCCTCCCTCGAAGCGGCGCGCCCTATCCCTTCACGCACACCACCTGCTTGAGCGTGTAAACCACCTCCACCAGGTCGCTCTGCGCCAGCATCACGGCATCGATGTCCTTGTAGGCCATCGGGATCTCGTCGATCACGTCGGCGTCCTTGCGGCATTCCACGCCTTCGGTCGCCTTGATCTGGTCGTCCACCGTGAACAGCTTTTTGGCCTGGGTGCGGCTCATGGTACGGCCGGCCCCGTGGCTGCAGCTCATGAAGCTGTCCGGGTTGCCCTTGCCGCGCACGATGAAACTCTTGGCGCCCATGCTGCCGGGAATGATCCCGAGCTCCCCCGCCTTCGCGCTCACGGCGCCCTTGCGGGTCACAAACACCTCCTGCCCAAAGTGCGTTTCCTTCTGCACATAGTTGTGGTGGCAGTTCACCGCCTCCAGGTGCGTCTCAAACGGCTTGCTGATCACTTTGCGCAGCGCACCGATGGCCGCCTGCATCATCACCTCGCGGTTCAGGCGCGCGAACTTCTGCGCCCAGCCCACGCCGCGCACATAGTCACCGAAGTACTGCGAACCCTCCTCGAGGTAAGCCAGGTCCTTGTCAGGCAGGTTGCGCTGGTGCAGTTCCGCGTCCTTCTTCGCGAGTTCGATGAAGTGGGTGCCGATGGCATTGCCCACCCCGCGCGAACCGCTGTGCAGCATGATCCACACCCCGCCGCTTTCGTCGAGGCAAACCTCGACAAAGTGGTTGCCGCCGCCCAGGGTTCCCATGTGGCGGTGGTTGTTGGTGTTCTTCAGGCGCGGATAGTCCAGGCATAGCGCCTCGAACTCATCGACCAGCTGGCCCCAGGCAGCATCGGCCGCGCTGGGCGGATTCGTCCAGGCGCCGACTTCGCGCACCGAGCCGTTGCGGCGATAGGTCTTGGGTGCCGAACCATGCGGCACGGCCTTTTCGATTTCCGAGCGCAGCGGCCCGAGGTTGTCGGGCAGGTCTTCGGCGCGCAGCGTGGTCTTGCAGGCCATCATGCCGCAGCCGATGTCCACACCGACAGCCGCCGGAATGATGGCCTTGAAGGTCGGGATCACGCTGCCGATGGTGGYGCCCAGGCCGTAGTGCACGTCGGGCATCACAGCCACGTGCTTGAACACAATGGGCAGGCGCGCCGAGTTTTCGAGCTGCTTGAGGGCCTGGGCTTCCACCGGCACGCCCTTGGTCCACATTTTTACCGGTACACCGCCGGTGACTTCGTGTTGTTGGTAGTTCATTGCTGTTCTTCCTTCTTTCTTTTTTTTTAATAAAACGGACGACTAAAGTTTGTGAAATGAAATTCCGCCACTTGTTGCCAAGCTGGGGTTTGAACCCAGACCCCGCGCCTTCCGGCGTGAGAGCGTTTGCACGCTGCGTCTACCTGTAATTTCACGGGCATTCATCCAAAACCCTTTTTTCTTTTTGATCACCAGCAGCAACAAAATTGTTGAAATGGATACGTGCTCTACCAGACTGAGCTACGGTGCTGCAATGGGCTCGGGTACAAGCCCATTGCAGCACCGGCGGGATTCGAACCCGCGACCTCGGCATTAACAGTGCTGTAATTCCAACCGCATTTGCCACTGGCAATCAAAACTTTTCGCTCTTTTCAAGAGCTTTCAAAAACACGACAAGAATCGGCGAGATTTTCACGCATCAGCCTTTCAGCTTCTGCATGGCCGGGAACGACCCCGGCTGTTCAGATGTAATCCCACCAGCATTCGTGCTTTTGAAAACCCTCTTCTCTACCCCTTAAAAAAAGCGTCCCCGCCTGAGGACTAACAGGTGGTGTGATGAAAACAGTTTGGATGTAATCACACCGGCATTCCTCAGGCGAGACGCTCAACACATGGAGTCATGGCTCACAAAGCCAGCTCGTCTATCAATCCGACCCAATGGTCGGCTCCCAATGCTCCTGCAGCAAACAAAGCCAGCACCTTGAACACCTCATCGGTGAAACCACCGATGTTCAGGATGTCGGGCCGTTCCATCGCCTGCGTATGGGCATAGGGCTGGATGTCGATACACACCAACTTGGCTTGCGGGTTGCGTTGCTTGAACACTTCCCACTCACGCAAGGTTTGAGTAGAACCGGCACGCTTGCTATCCACCCACGACTCGTTGTCCGACACCAGCACCACCAGATCGGCCTTGGCCTTCCCGGCGTTCAACAGGGCCAGCGGCGCCGAGCAGTTGGTTCCGCCACCTCCCACGGCCGCCAGCTTCTCCGCGTTGGTCATCACCGAGTCTCGCGGGTTCAACGACAAGTTGACGACTTTTTGCTCGAAGGGCAGCACCATGGTCGCCGGGTTCTTGCGCAGCAGGGCCGCAGCTACCAAGGCCGCCACGTCGATACAACGCACCGCACTGGTCGCAGAACCACGGTGTCCGGACACCGCCGAGCTCATGGAGCCCGACACATCAGGACACACCACCACGTTACCCGCCAAAGCCGGCACGTTCTTCAACGCGATTTCCATCGCATCTTGCAATGCCTCACGCACTTGCTGGGGCACAGCCGTGTCCGTAGCCTTGTAAGCTGCCATCAACTGGTAGGGCAGCACGCGGGCTTTCTCAATGCTTTGCACATCACGCAGTTTGGCGGCAATGGCCTTCTCAGCCTTGGTCGTACCAAACACACCGTGGCGCGCAAAGGTGTTGAGGTTCTGCCGCACCATCTGCCACGAACCGTTCTTTGCAATCTGCGTCCACTGGTTGGTGGTCAAATTCAACGCGGTCAGCATCTGAAAAGGCACGTCAGGCGCCACACCGCTGCGGTCCTTTTTATAGGCTTCAAAAGCACGCGTCGCTTCGGGCAACTGGTTCACGTCAAAGTCGCGGCCAATCAACCAGGCAAACCATGCGGCACGCCAGGCTTCAGCCGGTTTTGGGTGAACCATCTTCACGACGTCGGCCAATGACGGGCTGTTACCCACGCTGGCGTTCAGCAGTTGCTTCTCGGTGGCGTTGCACAACCAGGCCTGCACCAATTTCTTGGGGCGCGAACCCATTGATTTACGGCCCACACGGCCGCTACGCAGAATCTGCACCACGTTACGCAGCATCTTGCCGTTGTCCACCACGCGGGGAAACGCCTTGGCAAACAATGCCACGTCGCGAGTCGCCAGCGACGCCAACAGCAGCGCCGGCATGTCTTTCATATGGCCGCGCTCACGGGCATAGATGGCGGTTTTGGCCACGAAGCTCGCGTCAACCTGTGCAGCCAGTTCCAGCACTTTGTCCAATTGCTCGGCAGCACCGGCGTAGTACACATTGTTCAGGCAACCGGTTACGGCCAACTGCACCAGAGCATGCCGGGGTGCCAGGGCATAAGCCACACCACCCGCCTCGTTGACGGCGGTGGCGACGGGCAGGAAAGCGCCTTTGCTGCTTTGAAATAGTTGTGTGTTTGCCATGTTCTTGTTCCTTGTTTGCATTCACCGTTGTGGTGACGCACTATGTATTGCAGGCGCCGTGCCAGCTGCGCTTGGAAGTTTTCCGCCAACTCAGAAGATCGTTGATTTAATTCAATATTTTTCTTCTTTATGTAAAGATTTCTTCGAATCAGAGGTACTAACATCCCTATTTTTCTATCTTTAAAGCTAGTACATTAGAAATATGAAGAAAAAAGTCGTGATAGGTTTCCTGGGCACCCAGCTGGATTCGGGCCTGGGTTCGGGGCGCTGGGAGAAATGGCGACCGACGGTGTCGATCGCGCAGCATGAAGACCTGGTCGTCGACCGGCTGGAGCTGATGCACGACGCGCGCAGCAAGGCACTGGCCGAGCGGGTGCGCGACGACGTGGTCCAGCTCTCGCCCGGTACCGAGGTCCGCCTGGTCGAGATGAACCTGGCCAACCCCTGGGACTTCGGCGAGGTCTACGGCGCGCTGTATGACTGGATGGGCGCCTACGCCTTCGACACCGAGCGCGAGGAGTACTGGGCCCACATCACCACCGGCACGCACGTCGCGCAGATCTGCCTTTTCTTGCTGGTGGAGGCGCGCTTCATTCCCGGCGTGCTGCTGCAGACGGCGCCGCCCCGGGGCCGGCAAGGCCAGGGCACCGGCAGTTATGAACTCATAGACCTGGACCTGTCGCGCTACGACGCGATCAACGCGCGGCTGGCGGTTGCGCAGGAAGACGCCGTCTCCTTCCTCAAGAGCGGCATTGCCACGCGCAACCCACGCTTCAACACGATGATCGAGGAAATCGAGCGCATTGCCGTGCAGAGCAAGGCGCCCATCCTGCTGACCGGGCCCACGGGCGCGGGCAAGTCCATGCTGGCGCGGCGCATCTTCGAACTCAAAAAATCACGCCACCAGGTCGGCGGCGGTTTTGTCGACGTGAACTGCGCGACCCTGCACGGCGACGGCGCGGCTTCCGCGCTGTTCGGCCACAAAAAAGGCGCTTTCACCGGCGCGGCCGGCGACCGTCCCGGCCTGCTGCGCACCGCCGACAAGGGCGTGCTGTTTCTCGACGAAATCGGCGAACTGGGCCTGGACGAGCAGGCCATGCTGCTCAAGGCCGTCGAGGAAAAACGCTTCCTGCCCGTGGGCGCCGACAAGGAAGTTGAAAGCAGCTTCCAGCTGATAGCCGGCACCAACAAGGACCTGCGCGCGGAAGTCGCGCGCGGGCGCTTTCGCGAAGACCTGTTCGCGCGCATCAACCTCTGGACCTACACCCTGCCCGGCCTCTCCCAGCGCCGGGAGGACATCGAGCCCAATATGGACCACCAGCTCATGCTGGCCTCCGAAGACCTGGGCCGCAAGACCCGCATGACCACCGAAGCCCGCGCCGCGTATCTACACTTCGCGCAGTCGGGTGAAGCCGTCTGGACCGGCAATTTTCGCGACCTCAGCGCCTCCATCACGCGCCTTGCCACGCTGGGCGACAACGGCCGCATAGGCCTGGGCCTGGTGGAAGCAGAGATCGCGCGACTGCGCTGGCAGTGGCAGGTGACAGAGCCGGAAGCGGGCGGTGGCGCCGTATCGCTCGCCGGCCTGCTGGGCGGGGCCGCGGACACGCTGGATTATTTTGACCGGCTGCAGCTTCAGGCCGTGATCGAGGTGTGCCGCAAAAGCGACTCCCTCAGTGATGCCGGCCGGGCGCTGTTCAACGTATCACGCACGCAGCGCAGCGTGGTCAACGACGCGGACAGGCTGCGCAAATATTTGCTGAAGTTTGACCTGAGCTGGGAAAAAATCTCAGCCTGACCAGCACTGGATCGGCACTAGATCGGCAATTGAGTGGTCGAGAGCACCTGCTTGAGCACCATGAAGGTACGGACCTGCCGTACACCCGGCAAATACAGCAGCTGCTCCGCATGGAGGCGATTGAAGCTGTCGTTGTCCCGGGTGCGCACCAGCATGAAGTAATCGAACTCGCCGGTCACGACGTGGCATTCCATGCAGCCGGACACCGTCTGCGCCGCTTTTTCGAAATTGGCGAAGGACTCGGGTGTCGACCGGTCCAGCACGACGCCGATCATGACCAGCATGCCAAGGTCCAGCAGGTGCGGGTTGAGCAGCGCCACCACCCCTTTGATCAAGCCAAGCTCCTTGAGCCGCTCCACGCGCCTCAGGCATGCGGGTGCGCTCAGGTTCACCTTGCCCGCCAGCGCCACATTGGACACCGAGGCGTCGCGCTGGAGCGCCTTGAGGATCGCCCGGTCCGTGCGGTCCAGCGCCTCCCTGAGGGAAGCCGGTGCGCTGCTTTTTTCGAGAAATTTTGTTGTGCTCATATGAACCTATACAGAATAAAAATCAAAAAACCCGGCAAGGAAACCATATTCGTTTTGAATTTTAGAAGAATTTTGCAACCACCATTTTGTCATTTGTTTTTAATATTGGCCTCAACGGAGCATCAATGCAGCAATTGAAGAAAGCGTGGGTATGCCGTCTTTATTCGCAAGTCTTGATGCCTGGAGACCCGTCTTAACCCCAGGAGCCATTCGCATGAACCTCAAGAAATTCCCCCGCCACTCTTTGACCTTCGGCCCCACGCCGATCCAGCCGCTCAAGCGGCTCAGCGCCCACCTGGGCGGCAAGGTCGATCTTTTCGCAAAGCGTGAGGACTGCAACAGCGGGCTGGCTTTCGGCGGCAACAAGACGCGCAAACTGGAGTACCTGATTCCCGAAGCCCTGGAAGGCGGTTACGACACCCTGGTGTCCATTGGCGGCATCCAGTCCAACCAGACGCGCCAGGTGGCCGCCGTTGCCGCGCACCTGGGCATGAAGTGCGTGCTGGTCCAGGAGAACTGGGTGAATTACTCCGACGCGGTGTATGACCGGGTCGGCAATATCGAAATGTCGCGCATCATGGGCGCCGACGTGCGCCTGGACGCGGCCGGTTTTGACATCGGCATACGCCCCAGCTGGGAGCAGGCGATGGACGACGTGCGCAAGGCCGGCGGCAAGCCCTTCCCGATCCCGGCCGGCTGTTCGGAACACCCGCGCGGCGGGCTGGGATTCGTCAGCTTCGCCGAAGAAGTGCGCCAGCAGGAGGCCGAGCTGGGCTTCAAGTTCGACTACATCGTGACCTGCTCGGTCACCGGCAGCACGCAGGCCGGCATGGTGGTGGGCTTCGCGGCGGATGGACGCGCCGACAAGGTCATCGGCATCGATGCTTCGGCCAAGCCCAAGCAGACCTTTGACCAGATTCTGCGCATCGCGAAGGGCACGGCAGAACTGGTCGAACTGGGCCGCGACATCACGGCCAAGGACGTCGTGCTGGACGACCGCTTCGGCGGCCCGGAATACGGCCTGCCGAACGAAGGGACGCTGGAAGCCATCCGCCTGTGCGCCCGCATGGAAGGCATGCTGACCGACCCGGTCTATGAAGGCAAGTCCATGCACGGAATGATCGAGAAGACCCGGCTGGGCGAATTCCCGGCGGGCTCGAAAGTGCTGTATGCCCACCTCGGCGGCGTCCCGGCGCTCAACGCCTACAGCTTCCTGTTTCGCAACGGCTGAAGCCCGCAGCGAAGGTTTCAACGCACCCCGCCTGTTGCCAGCGCCTTTTTTTTCGATGAAAGCAAGCCATGAAGCCAGCCCCCAAGTTCCTTCGCATCCTCTCCGTACTGTTGCTGGCCATGCTGGCGGCAACGGGGGCCAGGGCGCAGGCCTATCCGGTCAAGCCCATCCAGCTGGTCGTACCTTTCCCCGCGGGTGGCGCGACCGACATCGTGGGCCGGCTGGTGGGGCAGAAGCTGGGCGAACGGCTGGGGCAACCCGTCGTCATTGAAAACCGCGCGGGCGGCGGCACCATCGTGGGCGCAGGCTACGTGGCCAAGGCTGCCGCGGACGGCTATACCCTGCTCATCAGCTCGGGGTCGACGTTCACGGTCAACCCGGCCATCAACTCCCGGCTGCCCTACGACCCCGTCAAGAGCTTTGAGCCCATCGCGCTGACGGCGCGTGTGCCGCTGATCCTGGTGGCCAATCCGCAGGTGCCTGTCGGCAGCATCAAGCAGCTCATCACCGCCGTGCAGGCATCGCCGGGAAAGTACATGTACGGCTCGTTCGGCACCGGCACCACGGGCCACTTTGCGGGTGAACTCATCCTGAACGCCACGGGATTGAAGATGGAGCATGTGCCCTACAAGGGCAGTGCCCCCGCCATCACCGACCTGGTCGGCGGCCAGATCCCGTTTTCTGTTGACACGGTGGCGGCCACGCTGCCGCAGATCAAGGCCGGCAAGATCAAGCCGATTGCCGTGACCGCCGCCAGGCGCTCCAGCCTGCTGCCGAATGTGCCGACTGTCGCGGAGTCCGGCTACCCGGGCTTTGACGCGGACTCCTGGCTCGCCATCGTGGCGCCGCGGGGCATCCCGCGCGAAGTGAGGGTTCGCCTTGAACTGGCGCTCGCCAACACCATGGCCGACCCGGAGGTCAGGGACAAGCTGCTGGCCAACGGCCTGGAGCCCGCTTACGCCCCGGCCAGCGCCGTCGCCGCCCTGATAGACCACGACCTGCCCATCATGCGCGCCACCGCGCAACGTGCCAATATCCGTTCGGACTGAAAAGCACCAGCCCCCGCACACCTCACACTACTTCACCTCCTCCCCATCATGAGCAGAGACGACGCACTGGCCAGGGCGGCCGCCTATTTCGATGACGGACGCTTCCTCGAAACGCTGTCACGCCGTGTCGCCGTCCGGAGCGAAAGCCAGAACCCGGCCGGCGCACCGCAGCTTCGCGCCTACTTGGACGAGCACATCGCGCCCCAGCTCACGCAGCTCGGGTTCACGTACCGCATCCTTGCCAACCCGCATGCCGGCGGCGGGCCCTTCCTGCTGGCCACGCGCACCGAAGCCGACGCGGCTTTCAGCGTGCTGACCTACGGCCACGGCGACGTGGTGCGCGGCCAGGAGGGGCTGTGGCGCGAGGGCCTTGATCCCTGGCGCGTCACGGTGCAAGGGGACCGCTGGTACGGCCGCGGCACCGCGGACAACAAGGGGCAGCACACCATCAACCTCGCCGCGCTGGCCCAGGTGCTGGCGGTACGCGGGGGAAAGCTCGGCTACAACCTCAAGATCGTCCTGGAGACCGGTGAAGAAACCGGCTCACCGGGCCTGCGCGAGTTCTGTGCCCTGCACCACGAGGAGCTCGCCGCCGACGTGTTCATCGCGTCCGACGGCCCGCGCGTGGCCGCCTCCAGCCCCACCCTGTTCCTGGGTTCGCGCGGCTTTTTCAATTTCAGCCTGCGGGCGCACCTGCGGGACGGCGGCCACCATTCCGGCAACTGGGGCGGCCTGCTGCGCAATGCCGGCACACGGCTGGCCCACGCCATCGCCAGCCTGGTGGACGCCAAAGGACGCGTACTGGTCAAGGGACTGCTGCCTGACTCGCTGCCGGCCAACGTCAGGGATGCGCTCAAGACCATCAGCGTCGGGGGTGACCCGGGCGATCCCGCCATCGACAGCGACTGGGGCGAACCCGGCCTCACACCCACCGAGCGTGTTTACGGCTGGAACACCGTGGAAGTCCTGGCCTACAAGACCGGCAACCCCGACGCGCCGGTCGGCGCCATTCCCGGCCGCGCTTTTGCGCTGTGCCAGATACGCTTCGTCGTGGGCAGCGACAGCGCCAATTTTGTGGCACGCATCCGGGAGCACCTCGATGCCCACGGCTTCGACGACATCGACGTGCAGCCGGACGGCGAACCGATGGCCGCCACCCGGCTCGACCCCGATGACGCCTGGGTGCGCTGGGGCCTGGATTCCATCCGGCGCAGCACCGGAAAAGCCCCGTCCCTGCTGCCGAACTTTGGCGGCTCGCTGCCCAACGACGTCTTCGCCGAGCTGCTGGGCATGCCGACACTGTGGTTCCCGCACTCCTACCCGGCCTGCAGCCAGCACGCGCCCAATGAGCATCTGCTGGGCAGCGTGGCGCGTGAAGGGCTGCAGCTCATGGCGGGAATTTTCTGGGACCTGGCCGAAAGCGGCCATGACGTCGTCCGGCATCGCGCCGGCCTGCGATAACCAATGTACGGACGCCGCGGCTACTCGCTCATCACCACCAACACCTGCGCATCCGCGCGCCCCAGCGAGACGTAGATGTGGCCGACACCGCTGTCGAAATAAGCCGACTCGTGGCGGCCCACCTCGATGATTTCACCGGTTTCGAATTCGATGCGCACCCGGCCCGACAGCACCGTCAGGAACTCCTGCCCCGGGTGGCGGACGAAATCGGAGAACTGGTCGCGCGCTCGGGCCAGGATGCGGCCGTGCATCGGCGTCATGCGCTTGCCGGGGAAACCGGCGGCCAGCGCGCGGTAGTCGTAGTTGCCCGAGCTGTAGGCCGGCGCGTCGCCAGCACCGGACCAGACCACCACGGGCTTGGCCGCGCCGGGCTGCGGCGCCGCGGCCCGCGCGTCCAGCAGCTGGCCCACGTCCAGTGACAGCGCCCGGGCCACGGCGGCCAACTTTTCATAGCTGACCGAGATCTGGCCCAGCTCCATCTTGGACAGGGTGGACAGCGCCACGCCGGAACGCCCGGACAGGTCCTTGAGCGTCAGCCGCCGCGCCTTGCGGTGCGCGCGCAGGCTCAGGCCCAGTTGCACCCGGTCCGCTTCGGGGGCGGCGGCGGGCGGGCGGGCGGGGCGTGGGGCCATGGTGTTTTCCCTTTGTTTGGCGCAAATCAGGCGTAATCCCGGTAAATCGGCTGGACAGGCATGATTCTCGCATGTGAGAATTCTCAAATGAGAGAATTTGAATGAAAGAATATGACATCCTGATCGTCGGCGCCGGCATTGCGGGCGCTTCCCTGGCCTGGCGTCTGGCCGGGCAGCGCAGCGTCGCGCTGCTCGAGCGCGAGTCCCAGCCGGGTTACCACTCCACAGGCCGCTCCGCCGCCATGTTCATGGAAAGCTACGGCCCGCCCATGGTGCGGGCGCTGACGCGCGCCAGCCGCGCCTTCTACGAGCAGCCGCCCGAAGGCTTCGCGCCCGACCTGATGCAGCCGCGCGGCGTGATTTACCTCGCCACGCACGGGCAGGAAAAAGAACTGGCCGACACCCGCAAGGAACTGTCGCCCAGTTGCCCAGGCCTGGCGACCCTGGACGCCGGCACCACGCTGGCCCATGTGCCCTGCCTGCGTCCCGATCTGGTGCACGGCGCGCTGTACGACGCCGGCGCACAGGACCTGGACGTGCATGCCCTGCACCAGGGTTTCCTGCGCGGCTTTCGCCGCAAGGCGGATGGGGATGGCGAACTGCGCACCAGCGCGGGCGTGACCAGCGCTACGCACGATGGCCGCTGCTGGACCGTGGAACTGGCCGACGGCCAGACGCTGCGCGCCCGCACCGTGGTGAATGCCGCGGGGGCCTGGGCCGACGAGCTGGGCGCCGTGTTCGGCGCGCGGCCCATAGGCCTGGTGCCGCACCGGCGCAGCGCCTTCACCTTCAAGGGGCCCGAGGGTGTGGACGCTTCGCACTGGCCTGCCGTGGTGGGCGTGGACGAAAGTTATTACTTCAAGCCCGACGCGGGCCAGTTGCTGGGCTCGCCCGCCAATGCCAACGCCACGGTGCCGCACGACGTGGTACCCGAGGAGCTCGACATCGCCATGGGCATACACCAGATTGAAAGCGTCTCGACCCTGACCATACGCCGGCCGGCGAGCACCTGGGCCGGCCTGCGCTCTTTTGTGCCCGACGGCGAAATGGTGATAGGCCAGGACGATGCCTGCCCCGGCTTCTTCTGGCTTGCAGCCCAAGGCGGCTACGGCATCCAGAGCGCGGCGGGCGCAAGCGCGCTGGCCGATGCCCTGCTGCGCCAGGCCGCGCTGCCCGAAGAATTGCTGCGGCAGGGCCTGGACGTCCGCGCGCTGTCGCCGGCCCGCCTGCGATGACGCTGCCGCCTGTCCCCGTCCCACCATCGACCGACACTTCAAAGAGGCCTACCATGCACCACATGTCATTCAACGCACTGCGCCGCACGCTGATCGCCGGCGGCATGATCTTCTGCGGGCTGGCAGCCGTGGGCGGGCCTGCCCGCGCCGCCGATTTTCCGGAGCGGCCCGTGACGCTGGTCGCGCCCTTCCCGGCCGGCGGCGCGGCCGACGTGCTGGCGCGCATCCTGGGCAAGGCCCTGGGCGACCAGTTGGGCCAACCCGTGGTGGTCGAAAACAAACCAGGCGCCGGCACCGCCATAGGCGCGGCCGCGGTCGCCAGCGCCAAGCCCGACGGCTACACCCTGCTCGTGAGCTCGAACTCCACTTTCACGCTGAACCCGGCGCTGCAGCCCAAGCTGTCCTACGACCCGGCCAAGGGTTTTGAGGCGATCGGCCTGGTGGGTTCGGTGGCGCTGGCGATGCTGGTGAACCCATCGGTCACCGCCACCGACGTGCACCAGTTTGTGGCCGCCGCCAAGGCCAACCCCGACAAATACCTCTACGGCAGCTTCGGCAACGGCACCAGTTCCAACTTCGCCGGCGCGATGTTCAACACCGCCACAGGTCTGAAGATGACGCATGTGCCCTACAAGGGCTCAGGCCCGCTGATGACCGACCTGATGGGCGGGCAGATCCCGGTGTCCTTCGATACCGTGGTCGCCGCGTCGCAGCAGCTCAAGTCCGGCAAGATCCGCGTGCTGGCCGTGGCCATGAACAAGCGCTCCGCCCTGCTGCCGAACGTGCCGACCATGGCCGAGGCCGGCTACCCGGCCGTCGACATGAACGCCTGGCTGGCCGTGGTGGTGCCCAAGGGCGTGCCGGCGCCCGTCAAGGCACGGCTTGAAAAAGCATTGATGACGGTGATGGCGAATCCCGAAACACTGGACAAGCTCAAGGCCGCCGGCTTCGAGCCCGGCTACACAGCGGTTCCCGACTGGTCCGGCATGGTCACGGCCGAGATCGCGCGCATGAAAGCCCTGGCAGAGCGTTCCCAGATCAAGACCGATTGAACAAAACAGACTGAACGAGACAGATATGCCCTCCACCCTGCCAGACATCTCCGCCGTTGAACTGCGTCGCCTGATCGGTAGCCGCCAGGTTTCGCCGGTGGAATTGATGGACGCCTGCATAGGCCGCATCGAAAGCCTCAACCCCGCCATCAACGCGATCTGCGCGACCGACTTCACGCGGGCACGCGAGGCCGCGCGCGAAGCCGAGGCGCAGGTGATGCGCGGCGGCCCGCTGGGGCCGCTGCACGGGCTGCCGCTGGGCGTGAAGGACCTGCAGGACACGGCGGGCCTCTTGACCACCTACGGCAACGTGGGACTGCGCGGCAACGTGCCGGCCAAGGACAACGCGCTGGTGGCCAAGCTGCGCGCGGCGGGCGCCATCGTCACGGCCAAGACTAATGTGCCCGACATGGGCGCGGGCGCCAACACCCGCAACCCGGTCTGGGGCGCGACGGGCAATCCCTTCAACCCCGCGCTCAATGCGGGCGGTTCCTCGGGCGGCTCGGCCGCGGCGCTGGCGGCCGGCATGCTGCCGATCTGCACCGGTTCGGACACCGGCGGCTCGCTGCGCATCCCGGCGGCGCTGTGCGGCGTGGTCGGCCTGCGGCCTTCGCCCGGCCTGGTGGCCAATGACGCGCGGCCGCTGGGCTGGTCGGTCATCTCGGTGCTCGGGCCCATGGGCCGCAATGTGGACGACACGGCGCTGCTGCTGTCCGCCAGCGTGGGCGCCGATGCGCGCGACCCGCTGTCCTACCCGGTGGACGGCGCCGGCTTCTGGCCGCTCAAGCCCGCGGACCTGTCCACACTGCGCGTCGGCACGACCGAAGACTTCGGCCTGTGCATCGTCGACCCGGAAATACGCCGCGTGTTCCGCCAGCGCGTGGAGGCCATCCGGCCGCTGGTGGCCAGCTGCGAACCGGTGGACCTGCAACTGGGCGACGCCGATCGCGCCTTCGACACGCTGCGCGCCGAGAGTTTTGTCGCGGCCTTTGCCGACACCTACCGCAAGGCGCCCGAAACGCTGGGGCCCAATGTGCGCGCCAACATGGAAATCGCCGCCGCCATCACGCTGGCCGACCGCGCCTGGGCACACCTGGAGCAGACGCGCATCTCACGCCGCTTCGCCAAAGCCTTCGAGCAATACGACCTGATCCTGGCACCGGTCACGCCGGTCACGCCTTTCCCCTGGACGGAGCTGTTCGCCGGCAACATCGACGGCCAGGCCATGCGCAACTACTACCACTGGCTGGGCCTGACCTACGTGGTCACGCTGGCCACCAACCCGGCGCTGGCCCTGCCCTGCGGCAAGGACGAACACGGCATGCCCTTCGGCCTGCAGGTGATCGGGCGGCTGCATGGTGATGCGCAACTGCTGGCCGCGAGCCGGGCGCTGGAACAGGTGTTCGAAGGCAGCGACAGCCTGCGCCGGCCGGTGCCCGACCTCAAGCCCCTGCAGGCGGCCAGGCCGGAACTCAAGTCCATCGTCACGCACCCGCCCGAGACGGCGGGCAGCCAGGGTTCCGGCGGCTTGAACGCCGTTTGAGCCGCGCTTACAGGATCAGCAGCGCGCGGAAGTCGTTGACGTTGGTGTGCGTGGGCCCGGTGATGACCAGGCCGCCCAGCGGCTCAAAATAGCCATAGGCATCGTTGCGGTCCAGGTAGGGGTCTATCTTCATGCCCTGGGCCAGCGCACGCTGCAAGGTATCGGGCGCCACAAAGGCGCCGGCATTGTCTTCGACGCCGTCTATGCCGTCGGTGTCGGCCGCCAGCGCGTAGACGCCGGGCTGGCCCTGCAGCGCGAGCGCCAGGCCCAGGCAGAACTCGCCGGCGCGCCCGCCCCGGCCACGCGGCGTGCCTTCGGGCTGCTTGCGGACGGTGACCGTGGTCTCGCCGCCGCTCAGGATCACGCAGGGCCTGCTGAAGGGCTGGCCCTTGAGCGCCACGGCACGGGCCAGCGCCGCATGCACCTTTCCGACCTCGCGCGATTCACCTTCCATCTCGTCGCTCAGGATCCAGGCCTGCAAGCCGGCCGCGCGCGCCACGGCGGCGGCGGCTTCCAGGCTTTGCTGGGGCGTGGCGATCATGTGCACCTCATGGCCGGTGAAGACCGCGTCGCCGGGCTTGGGGGTTTCCAGCGCGCCCTGCTCCAGCAGGCTCATGATGGCGCCCGGCACTTCAATGCCGTAGCGCTGCAGGATCGCCACGGCCTCGGCGCAGCTGGTCGCGTCGGGCACCGTGGGGCCGCTGGCGATGATGGACGGGTCATCGCCCGGCACGTCGCTAATGGTGAGCGTCACCACGCGCGCCGGCGCGCAGGCCGCGGCCAGGCGCCCGCCCTTGATGCGCGAGAGGTGCTTGCGCACGCAGTTCATCTCGGAAATGTTCGCGCCGCTGTTGAGCAGCGCCTTGTTGATGCGCTGCTTGTCTTCCAGCGTCAGGCCTTCGGCCGGCAAGGTCAGCAGGGCMGAGCCGCCGCCCGAGATCAGRCASAGCACCAGGTCGTYTTCGGTCAGGCCCTGCACCATGGCCAGGATGCGCTGGGCGGCCGCCAGCCCGGCGGCGTCGGGCACCGGGTGCGCGGCCTCGACGATTTCAATGCGCGGCTTCAGGCCATCGGGCCGGGGCGGAATGTGGTGGTAGCGCGTAACGACCAGGCCTTCGAGCGGCGCCTCAGCCGGCCACAAGGCTTCGACCGCCTGCGCCATGGAGCCGCCGGCCTTGCCCGCGCCAATCACGATGGTGCGGCCGCCGCTGGCTTTGGTGGGCGGCTCGGGCAGGTAGCGGGCGGTGTTTTCAAGCGGCAGCGCGCGCGTGACGGCGGCGCGGTACAGGTGCTCGAGGAACTCGCGCGGCTGGGTGGCGGCATCGGGGGTGGTGTTGCTGGGCATGCTGGGAGTGCTGGGAATGGGTGTCTTGGCGGCGGTCATTGAAATGTCTCCACCCCGGATTGTGCCGTGGTAACCGGGCAGTAACCCGGCAGGCCCCGGGGGTTTGGGGGATACGGCAAAAACAGGCGCTGCCTAGAATGGCCTGTCACCCTCATCCCCTGAAGAAGAAAGCAGAAACCGTATGAACGCCTACCTGGCCCTTGGCATCGCCATCATTGCCGAAGTCATCGCCACCACGGCGCTCAAGTCCAGCGAAAGTTTTACCCGGCTGGTGCCTTCGCTGGTCAGCATCGCCGGCTACGGCACGGCGCTGTACCTGCTCACGGTGACCATGAAGTCGATTCCCACCGGCGTGACCTATGCCATCTGGTCGGGCCTGGGCATTGTGTTGATCAGCATCACCAGCTTCTTCGTCCACCAGCAGAAGATAGACCTCTGGGGCATGGTGGGCATGGCGCTGATCATCGCGGGCGTGGTGGTGCTGAACCTCTTTTCGAACACCACCAGCATTCACTAAGGAACCAAGGACCAAGGCCGGTTCCAGGAAGAATGAGCTGCCTGCGGGGCGTCACTTCTTCCCCAGCCCCAGCCGCCGCGCGCCTTCGGTGTAGAGGGCTATGCGCTCCTTCATGAAGGCATCCATCTGGTCCATGCCCACGCTGATCAGTTCAAAGCCGTTTCTGGCGGCGAGCTCCCTCATCTCCGGCTCGCTGTTGAGCGCGGCCCACAGGTCCGACAGGCGCTTGCGCGCTTCCGGCGGCGTGGATTTGGGCACGCCGATGCCGCGGTAGGCACCGTCCACCCAGTCCACGCCCAGCTCGCGGAAGGTGGGCACGTCGGGCATCAGCGGGTGTCGCTTTTCCATGGCCACCGCGAGCGGCCGCACCCGGCCCTTGTTGCTGATGGCAAAGGGCGTGTAGGTCACCGCACCGTCGACCTGCGCGCCGATCACGGCGATGGACATGTCACCCGTGCCTTTGTAAGGCACATAGGTGCTCTTGATCCCGAAGGCCGCGTTGAGCCGCTCATGCGCCGCATGGTTGGCCGAATTCAGGCCCGAGCCGCCCAGGTTGAGCTTGCCGGGGTTCTTTTTGGCGGCCGCGATGAAGTCCGCGAAGGTTTTGATGGGGCTTTTCTCGGGCACCACCAGCACGTCGGGGGTGTAGTGGAACCAGAACACCGGCACGATGTCGGCCGTCTTGTACTGCACCTCGCCCTCGATGGGCTGGAACACGATGTGCGGCAGGTTGATGCCCACGACGTTGAGGCCGTCCCCGGGCAGATTGTTCATCTGGCCCCACATCAGGCCGCCGCCCGCGCCCGCCTTGTACTGGATGATGGTGTCGACCACCGGGCATTTTTTCTTGAGCACGACCTGCTGGTGGCGCGCCGACAGGTCGGACTCGCCGCCCGGCGGAAAGGCCTGCCAGTACTGCACATTTTTGTCGGGGCAGGCGGGGGCGGCTGGCGAAGGCTGTGCCATGGCGGCGGGCGTTGCCGCGATGCAGAAAATGCCTATCCACTTTTTGACGTCGGTGTTCATGCTTTGTCTCCGGGTGTTTTTTGGGAGCGGGAACCGGCCGGCATTCAAAAGCGCACTGCGCGCCGGCGGCGCGTTGAAAGGCTCAGGCGGCCTGCAACAGGCGGCTGCCGACCTCCGCACAGACGGCCTCGGTGACCTGCGCGGTGGTGGCCTGCCCGCCCAGATCGCGGGTGTGCAGCGCGGCATTGGCGGTGGTTTTTTCAATCGCCGCCATCAGCACCGCGGCGGCTTCGGCCTCGCCCAGGTGTTCCAGCAGCATGACGCAGCTCCAGAAGGTGCCGACCGGGTTGGCCAGGCCCTTGCCCTTGATGTCGAAGGCCGAGCCGTGGATGGGCTCGAACATGCTGGGGTAGCGGCGTTCCGGGTCTATGTTGCCGGTGGGCGCGATGCCCAGGCTGCCGGCTAGCGCCGCGGCCAGGTCGCTCAGGATGTCGGCATGCAGGTTGGTGGCGACCACGGTGTCCAGCGAGGCCGGGCGGTTCACCATGCGCGCGGTGCAGGCGTCGACCAGTTCCTTGTCCCAGGTAACGTCTGGGAATTCCTTGCTGATCTGCAGCGCGATCTCGTCCCACATCACCATGGCGTGGCGCTGGGCATTGGACTTGGTGACCACGGTCAGCAGCTTGCGCGGGCGCGACTGCGCCAGGCGGAAGGCGTAGCGCATGATGCGTTCGACGCCCGCGCGCGTCATCATCGAAACATCGGTTGCCACTTCAATCGGGTGGCCCTGGTGGGCGCGCCCGCCCACACCCGAATACTCGCCCTCGGAGTTCTCGCGCACGATGACCCAGTTGAGCTGCTCCGGCGTGCAGCGCTTGAGCGGCGCGTCTATGCCGGGCAGTATGCGCGTGGGCCGCACGTTGGCGTACTGGTCGAAGCCCTGGCAGATCTTCAGGCGCAGACCCCACAGCGTGATGTGATCGGGGATGTGCGGGTCGCCGGCCGAGCCGAACAGGATGGCGTCCTGGCCGCGCAATTCGTCCAGGCCCTTGTCGGGCATCATGACGCCGTGCTTGCGGTACCAGTCGCCGCCCCAGCCGTAGGACGTGAACTCAAAACGGAAATTCTTTTGCGTGGCGGCAAGCGCTTGCAACACTTGCTGGCCGGCCGGGACGACTTCCTTGCCGATGCCGTCGCCGGGAATGCAGGCGATTTTGTAAGTCTTCATGGTTTCCTCAGTGGTGATGCCGGTGGTGATGCCTCCAATGTAGCGATTGGCGGGAACAACAAAAGCCTTTAAAGTGAGACCATTGTTAACTTCAGGTTACGAATGAATCCGGCAAACCCCGCTCCATCGGAGATGGCTTTTTTCAACCTGCTGGCGCGCTACGGCAGCCTGTCGGCCACGGCGCGCGAGCTCGGCGTCAGCACCGCGGCCGTCAGCAAGCGGCTGGCGCAGATGGAGGCCAGGCTGGGCGTGCAGTTGCTCAACCGCACGACGCGACGCGCCAGCCTCACGCAGGAAGGCGAGATTTACCTGACGCATGCACGCCGCATCCTGGCCGACATCGACGACATGGAACAGCAGGTCTCCAGCGCCGTGGCGGCCCCCAAGGGCCTGCTACGCGTGAACGCCACCCTGGGTTTCGGCCGCAGCCACGTGGCGCCGCTGGTCTCGCGTTTCGTGAAAGCCCATCCCGAGGTGGAGGTGCAGTTGCAGCTCACGGTCAACCCGCCGCCGCTGACCGAAGATGCTTTTGACGTCTGCATACGCTTCGGCGAGCCGCCCGACGCCCGCGTGGTGGCGCGCCTGATCGCGCCGAATCGCCGCCTGCTCTGCGCCGCGCCGGCCTACCTGGCCCGCCACGGCACACCCCGGGTGCCGCACGACCTGGCGCGGCACAACTGCATAGGCATACGTCAGGGCGACGAGGCCTACGGGATGTGGCGCCTGGCGTCAGGCAAGCAGACGCAGGCCATCAAGGTGCACGGCAACCTGAGCACCAGCGACGGCGAGATCGCGGTGAACTGGGCGCTGGACGGCCACGGCATCCTGATGCGTGCCGAATGGGACATCGCCAAATACCTGCGCAGCGGCCGGCTGGTGCAGGTGCTGGAGAACTACCGAACGCCGGCGGCCGACATCCATGCGGTGTATCCGGCCCGCCACCAGCATTCAGCCCGGGTCAAGGCCTTTGTGGATTTTTTGGCGCGGCATTTTGAAAAACCGTCGACGAGGGCTGCGGGCTTGGCCAGCAGCTGGTAATCATCATTCGGTTCGCGCGCCCGCGTCGAACCACTGCTTGATGGCCAGCCGCTCATCCTCGGTGATGCCGGTCGCGTTGTTCATGGGCATCAGCCGCGTGACCACGGCTTGCTGGTAGACCTGGGTCGCGTGCTGCTTGACAGCCCCGGGGGAATCGAGGCGCACATTCTTCATCTGCAGCTGCGCCCCGTGGCACTGGTAACAGCGCTGGGCCAGGATGGCCTGCACCTTGTCATAACCGGCGCCCGATGAGACGGCGGCCGGTGCAGCCGCAGCGATGGGCGCGGGTTTCATCCAGATGATCACGCCGATGATCACCACCACACCCACCAGCGCATACGGCAGCGGGTGCCGGTTGCGGCCCAGCTTGTAGCCGTGGCGCAGCACGAAGAACTGGCGTATCGCCGCACCGGCCAGCATCATGAGGATCAGCACCAGCCAGTTTTGCGGATGGCTCCAGGTGAAGCTGTAGTGGTTGCTGAGCATGGCGAACAGCACCGGCAACGTGAAGTAGGTGTTGTGCACGCTGCGCTGCTTGCCGCGCTGGCCGTGCACCGGGTCCACAGGCTCGCCGGCCTTGATGGCGGCCACGACCTTGCGCTGGCCGGGGATGATCCAGAAGAACACATTGGCGCTCATGGCGGTCGCCATCATCGCGCCCACCAGCAAAAAGGCCGCGCGCCCGGCAAACCAGTGGCAGGCCAGCCAGGACGCGATGCAGACCAGCACCGCGACCAATGCGCCCACGATGGCGTCCCCATTTTTGCCCTTGCCGAACAGCTGGCAGATGCCGTCGTACAGCATCCAGAACACCACGAAGAAAGACAGCGCCACACCGGCCGCCGCGCCAGGCGACCAGTTCATCAATGATTTGTCGATCAGGTAGGTGCCGGCGTTCCAGAGGTAGGACACCGTGAACAGCGCAAAGCCCGACAGCCAGGTGCTGTAGCTTTCCCAGTAAAACCAGTGCAGGTGGGCCGGCAGTTGCGGCGGCTTGACGGCGAATTTGACCGGGTGGTAAAAACCGCCGCCATGCACGGCCCAGAGCTCGCCGCTCACGCCCTGTTTCTTGAGGTCTTCATCCACCGGCGGCGTGAGGCTGCTGTCGAGGAAGACGAAGTAAAACGAGGAGCCGACCCAGGCGATGGCGGTGATGACGTGGACCCAGCGCAGCAGCAGGTTGGCCCAGTCCAGAAGGTAGCTTTCCATATTCCCTCAACCCTTGCGGGGCCCGTGCAGGCACCGCGATTTCAGCCTGCTCACCACTGCGGGCGCTGTAAGCAGAAAACGGGTCACGAACAAGAGAACGCGTGGTTGACTACGTCGTTCCCGGCTCCGCTGCGACCTGGTGACGCGAGTTTATAGCCTTTGCCGTCAGGCGCAAAGCCAAACGGCACAGGCTCAGCCCGCATCGATGCTCTGCAACAACTGCGCCGCGACAGCGACGGCAATGACTTCCGGCTCCTTGCCTGTGATGCCGGGTACGCCTATCGGACAGGTCACATGCGCGAGTTCTTCCGCCGTAAAGCCCCTGGCCTCCAGCCGGTGCCAGAAGGCCGCCCATTTGCTCTTGCTGCCGATCAACCCTATGTAAGGCAAGTCGCCCTGCTCACGCTGGCGCTTCAGGCAGGCGGCCACGATGTCCAAGTCTTCCGCATGGCTGAAGCTCATGATCAGCACACGCGACTGCGGCGCGAGGCCAGGCACTGCTGCCTGCACCGGCTCCGAATGCTCGCACACCACGCGCGGCGGCACGCTGTCCGGGAACACGCCGTCGCGGCTGTCTATCCAGGTCAGCGCGAACGGCAGGGGCACGAGCACCTGCGCGAGCGCATGGCCGACATGGCCGCCGCCGAACAACGCCACCGGCGTGAGCCGCGGCGCGTCCAGCCGCAGCGCCGCCGCATCGCCGGCCTCCACCCGCTCGAAGCGCAGCTGCACCACACCGCCGCAGCATTGGCCCAGCGACGGGCCCAACGCCACGCGCACCAGCGCGCCGGCATCGGCAGGGGTGTCGCCGCCGAGCAGTGCACGAGCCCGCGCGATGGACTCGTATTCGAGGTGGCCGCCGCCTATGGTGCCCACGATGGCATCGGCGAACACAGCCATCCAGGTGCCCGCCTCGCGCGGGACCGAACCCTGTGTTTCGGCCACCCGCACCAGCACCGCCGGCGCTGTGGCCAGGCGGGCCAGCAGCGTGTCAAGTAACAAACCGGTGTTGCGGGAAACCATTGGTGACGTGTTGAAAGCGTAAGGAAATGGAATAGTCGGCAAAATGAGACCTTAGCACCACCCCCGGCCAGCGCGCGGTCTCCGCGCACGATGGCGGGTATACGCAAAACCCCATGAGCCGGCCCCAAGAGGCCCAGAGAGGCAAACCATGACAAGACCAGAGATGCCTTCCTCCCCTTCTACTGCAACTTCTTCTTCCGCCCCGCGGCGCTTCTGGCTGATGGCCCTGCTGTCCGCGGCCGGGGCCGCCATCGTGAGCGCCTGCAAGACCGCTCCCGACGCCACGCCCGCGCCCGGACCCGCCAAGGCGCCGGACACCCCGGTGATCGGCCCCATCGCCGGCCCCCAGGGTTCGGCCCGCAGCTCCAGCGCCTCCACGCCGCGCGCCTACCGCGAAGACGGCGCCACGCACATCTATGGCCTCAATTCAGACCGTGTCTACAAGGGCCGCATGCCGCCGCTGCTGTATGCCGTCGGCGTGCTGAACGTGGAGATCGACAGGGTCGGCCGCGTGACCCGCCTGGACTGGATGCGCGCGCCGCGCCACGCGCCCGAAGTGATGGCTGAAATCGAAAGCACTGTCCAGAAGGCATCGCCTTTCCCAGCGCCCACCCGCATGGGCAAGGTGGTCTACACCGACACCTGGCTGTGGCACAAGAGCGGCAAGTTCCAACTCGACACGCTCACAGAAGGACAGGACTGACTAAGGCCCCCGACTGCTGCAGGTATTCCGTTTTTATCTTCGGCTGTTGGCTGTTTGCATTCCGCTCCCACCCCTTGTGGATGCGCCGAGGAGCGGAGGTCCAGACGGATCAGGGCAAAAACTTGTTTGAGCCGCAGGCGAGTTGTTTTTGACCCCGTCTGGACCGAGCACCGCAGGTTGCCCCGGAGCGCAGCGCAGGGGACGCAGGAACCAGGGTCGCCTTTTTTTGCTTACTTTTTTTGGCGAAGCAAAAAAAGTGAGTCGCATGCCGGGCGACCCCGGCCCCGGAACCCAAACCGACACCTGCGCCCCTCAATCAATCGTCAAATTCTGCGTCTTGACGACGTTGACCCAGGCGCGGTAGTCGGCCTCAATGAACTGGCCCAGTTGCGCCGGGGTGCCGGGCGCGGCGTCGACAGCGTCGGCCTTGAAACGGGCCAGCACGTCCGGCATGGCCACGATCTTGTTGATGGCGGCGTTCAGGGTGTTGACGACGGCCGGCGGCGTGCCGGCAGGCGCGGCCAATGCGAAGTAATTCAGCACGTCAAAGCCCTTCAGGCCGGACTCCGTCATGCTGGGCACGTCGGGCAAGGCGCTGGAGCGTTTGGCGCTGGTCACGGCCAGCGGCTTGACGCTGCCGTTCTTGATGAAGGGCAGCAGCGCGGGAATGGTGCCGGTCACAAGCTGGATCTGCCCGCCAATCATGTCCATGGTGGCCGGCGCCACGCCGCGATACGGGATGTGCGTGATGAAGGTGCCGGTGCGGGCTTTGAGCGATTCCAGCACCAGGTGGTTGACACCGCCCGCGCCGGCGGAGCCGTAGTTGAGCGCGCCGGGTTTCTGTTTGGCCAGCGCGATCAGCTCCTTCATGTTGTTGGCCGGCAGCTGCTTGTTGGCGGCCCAGACCAGCGGGCCGCTGGCGATCATGCCAACCGGCGTGAACTGGCGCAGCGGGTCGTAGTTGGCGCTGGGCAGCGAAGCCGCCACCGTGGTGAAAGGCGATGCCACCAGCAGCAGCGTGTAGCCGTCGGCCGGCGCCTGCGCCACAAACTGCGTGCCGATGGCGCCCGAAGCGCCCGCGCGGTTGTCGACCACAAACGTGCCGCCCAGGACTTCACCGAGCTTTTGCGCGATCAGCCGCCCCATCGCGTCGGTGCCGGCGCCGGGCGCAAACGGCACCACGATCTTGACGGGACGTTCGGGGTAAGCGGCGGGAGTATTGGAAGGGCCTTGTGCCAGCGCGGCGGAAGCCACCAGGCTGGCGGCAGTGCCCGCGGACAACAGCAGGGCTTGGCGGCGGCTCAGCGCGCCCATCGGCTTGACGTTCATGGGGGAAGAGGCTCAGTAGTAAAAAGAGCTGATTGTTAACGTCCCAGATGACGCCCGCATGACACGGGCCTCATGGAAAGGCTCAGCTGCCGCGGTAGGTCGAATAGCTCCAGGGGCTCACCAGCAAGGGCACGTGGTAGTGCGCGGTGATGTCGGCCACGCCGAAGTCCAGGCTGACCTGGTCCAGGAAGGCCGGCTCGGGCAACGCCACGCCGCGCGCTTTGAAGTAATCCGCGACGTCAAACACCAGGCGGTAAGTGCCCGCTTTCAAGTTGCTGCTGTCGTACAGGGGCCCGTCGGGACTGCGGCCGTCGTCATTGAGGACGAAGGTTTTCACCAGCGTGGCCTGCCCCGCCTGGGTCGTAAACAGCGAGACTTTCATGCCGCCTGCAGGCAAACCGTGCATCGTATCGAGTACATGTGTGCTCAGTCCCATGGCGTTCCTTGGTAGTAGTTGGGGGAGCCGCTCAAAAACCCTCCTGGCGTTGTGCAGCCGTCTTGCCGTGCCTTCAGCACTGTCTGCGGCGTCGCGCCTAGCCAGGACCGCTTCGCTGGGTTTGTGAGCAGCTCTTGGGTTTCGATTTCGGTTTACCAAAAGTGTATACAGTTTTTGGGTTTACGGCTATCATGACCCGATGGAATCATCGACCACCCACGCCATTGTCGAGGCCTTGACCAAGGCCATTGTGGAGCACAGGCTGCACCCGGGCACCAAGCTGGCGGAACAAAAACTCGCCGACCATTTCGGTGTCTCGCGCACGCTGGTGCGGCAGGCGCTGTTCCAGCTTTCGCAAAACCGGCTGATACGCCTGGAGCCGGCGCGCGGCGCCTTTGTGGCGGCGCCCTCGGTGATGGAAGCGCGCCAGGTGTTCGCCGTGCGCCGCATGCTGGAAGCCGAGATGACACGCGCCTTTGTGCGCGAGGTGACGCCCGCGAAGATCAAGGCGCTGAAAGAACACGTGGCCCAGGAAAAAGCCGCGCTTGACACCGGCGACGTGTCCGGCCGCACCGAGCTGCTGGGCGATTTTCATGTGCGCATGGCCGAGCTCATGGGCAATGAAGTGCTGGCGCAGATGCTGGGCGAGTTGATCTCGCGCTGCGCACTGATCACGCTGATGTACCAGACCGCCAGCGCCGCAGAACACTCCAACGACGAGCACGCCGAAATCGTCAAGGCCCTGGCCGCCAAGGATGAGGCCCTGGCCGTGCGCCTGATGACCGAACACCTGCTGCACGTCGAGGAAAACCTGGCCTTCGACCGCAAGGTGCCGACCAACGATATTTCGATGGCCTTGTCATGATGAACAACAGCTACCCCAGAGACTTGGTCGGCTACGGCCGGAATCCGCCGCATGCGCAGTGGCCCGGCCAGGCCCGCATCGCCGTGCAGTTCGTGCTCAATTACGAAGAAGGCGGCGAGAACTCGGTGCTGCACGGCGACGCCGGTTCCGAGCAGTTTTTGTCCGAGATGGCCAACCCGCCCAGCTTTGCCGACCGCCACCTGAGCATGGAAGGCATTTACGAATACGGCTCGCGCGTGGGCGTGTGGCGCATCCTGCGCGAATTTGAAAAGCGCGGGCTGCCGCTGACCGTCTTCGGCGTCGGCATGGCCTTGCAGCGCCACCCCGAGGTGGCCGCGGCCTTCACCGAACTCGGCCAYGAGATCGCCTGCCACGGCYRSCGCTGGATCMACTACCARMAGGTCGACGAAGCCACCGAGCGCGAACACATGCGCCTGGGCCTGGACGCGATCGAAAAGCTCACCGGCACGCGCCCGCTGGGCTGGTATACCGGCCGCGACAGCCCCAACACGCGCCGCCTGGTGGCCGACGATGGCCGGCTCGAATACGACAGCGACTACTACGGCGACGACCTTCCCTTCTGGACCGAGGTCAAACGAACCGACGGCGCCGTGGTGCCCCGGCTGGTCGTGCCCTACACGCTGGACACCAACGACATGCGCTTCGCCCTGCCCCAGGGCTTCGCGCAGGCCGAGGACTTTTTTATCTACCTGCGCGACAGCTTCGACGCGCTGTATGCCGAGGGCGATGAGTCGCCAAAAATGCTCAGCATAGGCATGCACTGCCGGCTGCTGGGCCGGCCCGGCCGCATCGTGGCGCTGCAGCGTTTCCTCGACCATGTGCAAAAGCACGACCGCGTCTGGGTCTGCCGCCGCATCGACATCGCCCGCCACTGGCAGGCCACCCACCCCTACACGCCCCGGCAGGAAAGCTGAACATGGCCATCACCCTTGAACAGGTCAACACCGCGCCGCGCGACCAGGCGCTGCAGCTGCTGGACGGGCTTTACGAGCACTCGCCCTGGGTCGCTGAAAAAGCACTCGACGCCCGCCCCTTCCGTTCGCTGGCGCAGCTCAAGCACGCGATGGCCCAGGTACTGCGCGCAGCCGGCAGGGACGCGCAGATCAAGCTCATCCAGGCGCATCCCGAACTGGCCGGCAAGGCCATGGTGAGCAAAAGCCTCACGGCGGAATCCACCCACGAACA
This sequence comes from Polaromonas sp. P1_G1, assembly GCF_056405595.1. NCBI lineage: Bacteria > Pseudomonadati > Pseudomonadota > Betaproteobacteria > Burkholderiales > Comamonadaceae > Polaromonas > Polaromonas sp. P1_G1. The sequence goes on along the minus strand of NZ_JBFUBU010000008.1, from coordinate 6,180 downwards.
GGGCAAGGCCGGCCTCACCGATTGCACACCCGAAGAGTTCGCCACGCTGCAAAAGCTGAACGCTGACTACAACGCCAAGTTCGGTTTCCCTTTCATCCTCGCGGTGCGCGGCCCGCGCGGCACCGGCCTGGGACGGCAGCAGATCATCGACACCTTCGCGCGCCGCCTGCAGAACCATCCCGACTTCGAGCTGCAGGAAAACCTGCGCAACATCCACCGCGTGGTGGAACTGCGGCTTAACGACAAGTTCGCCGCCACGCCCGCGCTGGGCAACGACGTGTGGGACTGGCACGAAGCCATGTCGCGGTACAGCGACCCGGGCTATCTTGAAAAAGGCCAGCTCACGGTGACCTACCTGACCGACGCGCACCGCGCCTGTGCGGCCTTCATCAGCGGCACCATGCGGGATTGTGGCTTTGACGAGGTGGGCATTGATGCGGTGGGCAATGTGGTGGGCGTCTACAAGGCCTCGGCGCCGGGCGCCAAGACCCTGCTCACCGGCAGCCACTACGACACCGTGCGCAACGGCGGCAAGTACGATGGCCGGCTCGGCATCTTCGCGCCCATGGCCTGTGTGCGCGAGTTGCACCGCCAGGGCAAGCGCCTGCCTTTCAACATCGAGGTCGTGGGCTTTGCCGAGGAGGAAGGCCAGCGCTACAAAGCGACCTTCCTCGGTTCCGGCGCGCTGATCGGCGACTTCAAGCCCGAGTGGCTGGACCAGAAGGACGCCGACGGCATCACCATGCGCGAGGCCATGCGGAACGCCGGCCTGAAGCCTGAAGACATCGGCAACATCAAACGCGAGGCCGGCAGCTACCTCGGGTTTGTCGAAGTCCACATCGAGCAAGGCCCGGTGCTCAACGAACTCGATTTGCCGCTGGGCATCGTGACGTCGATCAACGGCAATGTGCGCTACCTCTGCGAGATCACCGGCATGGCCAGCCACGCCGGCACCACGCCCATGAACCGCCGCCGCGACGCGGCCGCCGCGGCCGCCGAACTGCTGCTCTACGTGGAGCGCCGGGCCGCGCAGGACGGCGATTCCGTCGGCACCGTGGGCATGCTGCAGGTGCCCAGCGGCTCCATCAACGTGGTGCCGGGGCGCTGCCTGTTCTCGCTGGACCTGCGCGCGCCCGTCGATGCGCAGCGCGACGCGCTGGTGGCCGACGTGCTGGCCGAGCTCAAAACCATTTGTGAGCGCCGCGGCGTGCATTACACGACCGAGCTGACCGAGCGCGCCGCCGCCGCGCCCAGCGCGCCGGCCTGGCAGCAGCGCTGGGAGCGCGCGGTCGATTCGCTGGGCGTGCCTTTGCATGCCATGCCCAGCGGCGCCGGCCACGACGCCATGAAGCTGCACAAGGTGATGCCGCAGGCCATGCTTTTTGTGCGCGGTCAGAACTCCGGCATCAGCCACAACCCGCTGGAAAGCAGCACCAGCGACGACATCGAGCTTGCGATCCAGGCTTTTACCCATCTGCTCACCCATCTCGCGCCCTGACCACCATGACCTTCCCTACCGATTACGCCCGGCTCGACAGTTGGATAGACGCCCATTTCGACGAGGAAACCGCCTTCCTCCAGCAACTCATACGCGTGCCCACCGACACGCCGCCCGGCAACAACGCGCCGCATGCCGAGCGCACCGCGGAACTCATCAAGGCCTTCGGCTTCGACGCTGAAAAATATCCCGTTCCAGAAGCCGAAGTCCGCGGCTACGGCATGGAGTCCATCACCAACCTGATCGTGTGCCGCCAGTACGGCAACAAGGGCGAAGGCCGGACCATCGCCCTCAACGCCCACGGCGACGTGGTGCCGCCCGGCGAAGGCTGGACCAAAGACCCCTACGGCGGCGAGATCGTGGACGGCAAGATCTACGGTCGCGCCTCGGCCGTCAGCAAATGCGATTTCGCGAGCTTCACCTTCGCGGTTCGCGCGCTCGAAGCGCTGGGCGCGCCGCTCAAGGGCGCGGTTGAGCTGCACTTCACCTATGACGAAGAGTTCGGCGGCGAGATGGGCCCGGGCTGGCTGCTCAAGCAGGGCCTCACCAAACCCGACCTGCTGATCGCGGCCGGCTTCTCGTATGAAGTCGTCACCGCCCACAACGGCTGCCTGCAGATGGAAGTCACGGTGCACGGCAAGATGGCGCACGCCGCGATTCCCGACACCGGCGTCGACGCCTTGCAGGGCGCGGTGCACATCCTCAACGCGCTGTATATGCAGAACGCGCTGTACCAGCAGGTCACGTCCAAAGTCGAGGGCATCAAACACCCCTACCTCAACGTGGGCCGCATCGAAGGCGGTACCAACACCAACGTGGTSCCCGGCAAGGTGATGTTCAAGCTGGACCGCCGCATGATCCCCGAAGAGAACCCGGCCGAAGTCGAAGCCACTATCCGCAAGGTGATCGCCGACGCGGCGGCTGAACGCAAGGGCATCACCGTCGACATCAAGCGCCTGCTGCTGGCCAATTCCATGCGGCCGCTGCCCGGCAACAAACCTTTGGTCGAAGCCATCCAGAAACACGGCGAGGCCCTGTTCGGCCAGAAGATCCCGGCCATGGGCACGCCGCTCTATACCGACGTGCGCCTGTATGCCGAGGCCGGCATTCCCGGCGTGATCTACGGCGCCGGCCCGCGCACCGTGCTCGAGTCGCACGCCAAGCGCGCCRACGAGCGCCTCGATCTCGAAGACCTGCGCCGCGCCACCAAGGTGATTGCGCGCACGCTGCGCGACCTGCTGGCCTGAGCCCTTGGCGCGATGCCCCCGCTTCGGGGGTAATCACGGACGGAAAAAACCGCAAAAGCGGCAAGCCCGGCGCGACTTTCGCCGAAAATAGGCCGCACGCCGTGTCGGCGAGGATGTTTTGCCCCCTCGCCCACCAGGCACGGCATTGTTTTTGCTAATCCTCCCGTAGCTCCCGCTGCCGCTCCTCCGGGCGGCCAGTGCTCACTTTTTTGGCCCAGGACCACCCCATGACCTATCGCATGCCCCTGTTTTCCGCCGCGCAACTCGCCAGGGCCGCCGGCCTGCTTGCCGCCACCGCGGCCTTCAGCCTCGCCCACGCGCAGAACACGCCCATCAAGTTCCAGCTCGACTGGCGTTTTGAGGGTCCCGCCGCCCTCTTCCTCACGCCGGTGGCCAAGGGTTATTTCAAGKCCAACAAGCTCGACGTGACGGTGGATGCCGGCAACGGCTCGGGTGGCGCGGTCACGCGTGTGGCTTCGGGCACCTACGACATGGGTTTTGCCGACCTAGCCTCGGTCATGGAGTTCCATGCCAACAATCCCGACGCACCCAACAAACCCGTGGCCGTGATGATGGTCTACAACAACACGCCGGCCTCGGTCATGGCGCTCAAGAAATCGGGCATCAAGACGCCCGCCGACCTCAACGGTAAAAAAATGGGCGCACCGGTGTTCGAYGCCGGCCGCCGCGCCTTCCCGGTCTTTGCCAAGGCCAACAAGGTCACCGGCTTCCAGTGGGTCACCATGGACCCGCCGCTGCGCGAGACCATGCTGGCGCGCGGCGACGTGGACGCCATCACCGGCTTCACCTTTACCTCGCTGCTCAACCTCGAGGCGCGCGGCGTCAAGGCCGAGGATGTGGTGGTGCTGCCCTATGCCGACTTCGGCGTGAAGCACTACGGCAACGTCGTGATCGCCTCGCCCAAGCTCATCAAGGAGAATCCGGCCGCCGTCAAGGCTTTCCTGCAGGCTTTCACCAAGGGCGTGAAAGACGTGGTGGCCGACCCGGCCGCTGCGATTGAATTCGTCAAGGCGCGCGACGGCATCATCAACGTGCCGCTCGAAGTGCGCCGCCTGCGCCTGGCCATAGACACCGTGATCAACAGCCCCGACGCGCGCGCCGAGGGCTTCGGCCAGGTCAAAGCCCCGCGCCTCACGCTGATGGCCTCGCAGGTGTCCGACGCCTTCGGCACCAAGACCCGCGTGGACCCTGCCCTGGTGTGGAACGGCAGCTTCCTGCCCATGGCGGCTGAACTCAATGTGCTGCCGGTCCCCAAGAAATAAGCATGTCCCTGGCTACTGCCGACAATAATCCTTTCGTCGACTTCAAGGACGTCTGGCTCGCCTACAACGACGAGCTGCTCGCGCGCAAACAATTTTCCGTCGAGGCCATAGACCTTCAGGTGCGCCAAGGAGAGTTCATCGCCATCGTCGGGCCTTCGGGCTGCGGCAAGTCCACCTTCATGAAACTGGCCACCGGCCTGAAGATGCCCTCGGCGGGCCGCATCCTGATCGACGGCCGGCCCGTGACCGGGCCGCTCAAGATCTCGGGCATGGCCTTTCAGGCGCCTTCGCTGCTGCCCTGGCGCACCACGGTCGGCAATGTGCTGCTGCCGCTCGAAATCGTCGAGCCCTACCGCAGCCAGTTCAAGGCCAAACGCAAGGAGTTCGAAGAACGCGCGCGCCGGCTGCTGCAAAAGGTAGGCCTGGCCGGATACGAGGACAAATTCCCCTGGCAGCTCTCGGGCGGCATGCAGCAGCGCGTGAGCATCTGCCGCGCGCTGATCCACGAACCCAAGATGCTGCTGCTCGACGAGCCCTTCGGCGCGCTCGACGCCTTCACACGCGAAGAGCTGTGGTGCATCCTGCGCGACCTCTGGACCGAGCAGCGCTTCAACGTGATCCTGGTCACCCATGATTTGCGCGAGTCGGTGTTCCTGGCCGACACGGTGTACGTGATGAGCAAAAGCCCGGGCCGTTTTGTCGTCCGGCGCGAAATCGACCTGCCGCGCCCGCGCGACCTGGAAGTCACTTACACCCGCGAATTCAGCGACATCGTGCACGAACTGCGCGGCCACATAGGCGCGATGCGCGGCGGAGCGCAGCCATGAATATGAACAACAAACAGCTGGAACGCTGGGCGCCATGGCTGCTGCTGGCGCTGGTGGTGGCGCTATGGCAGGCCGTGTGCGCGGGTTTCTCGGTGCCCGAGTTCATCTTCCCGGCGCCGCTGGCGATTGCCCAGGCCATGGCCGAATTCGCCGGCCCGATTGCCGAAGCCGCCTGGAAAACCTTCTGGGTCACGATGGTCGGTTTCGGCCTGTCCATCGTCGTTGGCGTGCTGCTGGGTTTCCTGGTCGGTTCGTCGCGCCTGGCCTATGCGGCGGTCTACCCGCTGCTGGTGGCCTTCAACGCCGTGCCCAAGGCGGCCATCGTGCCCATCCTCATCGTCTGGTTCGGCATAGGCATAGGCCCCGGCATCCTGACCGCTTTCCTTATCTCGTTTTTCCCCATCACCGTCAACATGGCCACCGGCCTGGCCACGCTCGAGCCCGAGCTTGAAGACGTGCTGCGCGTGCTCGGCGCCAAACGCCGTGACGTGCTCATCAAGGTCGGCCTGCCGAGGTCCATGCCCTACTTTTTTGCCTCGCTCAAGGTGTCGATCACGCTGGCTTTTGTCGGCACGGTGCTGGCCGAAATGACGGCTGGGGATTCGGGGATTGGCTACCTCATGCAGAGTGCCGGGTCGCAGCAACGGCTGGCGTTGGCGTTTGCCGGGTTGGTGGTGATTGGGGCTATGGCGATGGCTATGTATGAGTTGTTTAGTTATGTTGAGAAGCACACTACTGGGTGGGCGCATCGGGGGTCGCAAGCCGGTTGATCGAGCCGGTCTTGCTCCGGCTAGTGCGCTTCCTCTCCTCTGTGCTCTTTGCTGAGGGCGGTTGGCCGGGGGTAGCCCGGCGGCTACTCACTTTTCTTTTGCTTCGCCAAAAGAAAAGTAAGCAAAAGAAAAGGCGACCCTGGTTGCTGCGTCCCTTCGCTTCGCTGCGGGCAACCTGCGGTGCTCGGTCCAGGCGGGGTCTCGCTAAACTCGCCTTCGGCTCAAACAACGCGATCCCTGATCCGCCTGAACCTCCGCTCCTCGGCGCATCCACAAGGGGTGGGAGCGGGGAGAGAAATACCAAACAGCCGGATACCAATACCGAATACCTGAAGAAACAAGGACTCGCCATGGCGAGTCCTTGTTTGTCTTGGTTTGTTCTTTGGTGTTTGTCTTCTGTCCCCGTTCCCGATTGCCCCGTCCTGGCTGGGCCGAGGAGCGCAGAGACAAGCGGATCAGGGCCGGCGTTGTCTGAGCGAAGCGAGTTTAGCCGGACCCCGCTTGGCTCGAGCACCGCAGGTTGCCCGTAGCGAAGCGTAGGGACCCAGACTGCGG